>QLUN01000154.1 GCA_018725455.1 Chloroflexota bacterium | reverse complement strand
CCGGTCAAGGCATCCGGGAAGTCAATGGTCACCAGCAGGCCATAGATATCATCCATCATCCCCAGAACCTCTTCACAGCGCTCCATCTCGCCTCGCCTCATTGCATCGAGAATATGACGGCGAAGCTCCCCTGCCGCCTCGCCGAGGCCATTTAAATAAGGGGCATAGCCCACGCCGAGTTCATCGGGATCCGGGATGGGCGCGCCGGAGATCAGTGCCAGGGTTGTGCGGGCCTCGGTGTACTCCTTCTGAGAATCATGCACCAATCCAGAATAGCGCAGATCATCGTGTTTGGCAATAGCCTCGCTCACTTCATCTAAGAGAGTCCTGGCCTCATTCGCCAGAGATTCGGCCAGGTCATATTCCCCGCGATGCGCCGCCCGAATCGAAGTGGAACACCTGTAGATGGCCTCCCGGGATGACTTGATGGCCCTCTCCCTCGCCGCATGTTTGAGGGAGAGGCTGGCCCTGATTCTCTCCCCGATCAAATCTAGATTAGAAGTTTGCTCTGCCAATTGTTCTTCCTTAGTTAGAGGTCAACAGGCTTCGGCGCCTTGTCATTTCAGCCAACAAAATGCTAGTTGATGCTATCAGCAAGTCTCAACAGCGATCTTTTTTGACCATACTGAGGAATCCATATTGCTGAATCCTTGTCTCCGAAGGGAATCGCACGGCCCACCAAGAACTCGCAGCCAACCCATGCGCAAACAACGGCATCAAGGACGTCCTCAATTCCCTTGAGTGCTGCCTCTTTAGATTTAGGCCCATTACAGAGGATGACACCTGCCTGCGGCACCTTGTCATCGTCATCGAAACCACTAATACGGCCTGCAAGGGCACTATGTAAGCGGTCAAGTTCCGATACGATGTTCCTCCATCGCTCATCCGGTGACAAGTTGGGCCAATATCTTTGCCTTTTCGCAACCTTGTAACACAGGCGCTTCTCCAGTTTAAGCATTTCAATAATCACTGGATGAGGATACGTTTCGAGGAAACATGGGATCTGCCTGTTTGAATGTTTGTATTCGGCGGCACTCAGCCATTGGTATCCTAACTTGGTGAGTTGCCCAAACAAATCAAGGTTGCCCATCTGTTTAGGGGTAGCCGAATGCGTGCTAGCCCATCGGCTTCCGTATTTCCTTGAAATGGCGTTGTCGGCTGCTCTGCGTCCACAAGTTGGCCGAGGCGATAGAGGGTAGTCAAGAACTATAACATCTGGCTGCATGCCGGTATACCTCTCGGTGGCGTCAAGTATTTCTCTCATGTTGATGGGTTCCCCAGCAGGAGGGGGGGTTAGCCAATCGCTCCTGTCAATCTTACGGCCGGAGGTGAATTCCTCGCAGGTTCTCGCAACTCGGAGTAATTTCGGTTTATGCTGTGCTGCTATTTTGACCAGGGCGATGCCTGAGGGATTTCGCGGCACCCATGCAGCATCAATTCCAAGAACCAGACTATCCATTTCTTATATAGTATATACGGATTTCGGGGGCAATTCAAGGAAGTTGCTCCCTGGCATCCCTGCAATTTCACCGGCAATGACGCCTAGGATAATTCGTGCTTTAGCTCCCGTTCCATCAGTGCGGGGACGCCCTCCTTCACCGCGAGCCCCTCGAATAACACCCGGTAAACCTGCTCGCTGACGGGCATCTCTACCCCCAGTTGCCGCGCCAGCTCCCGGGCAGCCGCGGCAGTACCCACCCCCTCGGCGATGCCGCTCATCGAGGACAGTATCTCCTGCAAGGGGCGTCCGCGGGCCAGTTCCTGCCCCACGAAGCGGTTGCGACTCAGTTGACTGGTGCAGGTGGCCACCAGGTCACCAATTCCGGCAAGTCCGGAGAAGGTCAGCGGGTTGGCTCCGGCGGCCACTCCAAGCCGGGTGATCTCGGCCAACCCTCTGGTGATCAGGGCGGCGCGAGTGTTATCGCCATAACCCAGCCCATCGGACATTCCGGTAGCCAGGGCAATGATGTTCTTCAGTGCCCCGGCGAGTTCAACGCCGACTATGTCCCGATTGACATAGGCCCTGAAGTTTGGGGAAGACATTATTTGCTGAATCGTCTCGGCGGCCTGGATATCTGCCGCGGCGATCACCGTTGCCGTCGGCAGCCCCAGGATAACTTCCTTGGCGAAATTGGGGCCAGAGAGGACGGCTATTCGGTGACCGAACTCCGGAGCAAGTGACTCGGCAATAACCTCGGACATACGCTTGGTGGTCTCGATCTCGATGCCCTTACTGAGACTCAGTATCAATGTAGGCTCCCGGAGGTGGTCCTTGATGATATTGAGATTGTCCCGCATGGTCTGCGAGGGCACGGCAAGGATGGTAATCTCCGCCACCTTCAGAGCTTCTGCTGGAGACGAGGTAGCCCTCAGCGTCTCCGGGAAGGATACGGTGGGGAGATGAGCGGCATTCTCCCGGTCGCTGTTCAGCCTGGCTGCTTCCTCCTCGGTCCGAGCCCAGAGGATCACCTCCATCCCCCTGGCGGCGAGCATCACTGCCACCGTCGTGCCCCAGGCGGTGGTGCCGATGACAGCAATCCTCCTCATCTCTGCTCTCTCTTTATCTCCAGTCGGCGCTCGGTGCCGGCGCGGAGCCTTCCAATATTATCCCGGTGCTGATAGATAACCAGAGCAGTGGCAATCGTCCCATAGATTAAGTATTCTGCCGGCTCATGCCCCAGGGCTACCAGGGGGATCAGAATCAGGATACTGCTGCCCGCCCCGAACATCGACCCCAGGGAGACGTATCGCCAAACCAATATGACAATCAGGCCTATCGCCAGGCAGGCCAGCCCAACAAAAGGAGACATGGCAATGAGTCCGCCCAGAGACGTATCCACCCCCCTGCCACCCTCAAATCTGATGTAAACCGACCAGTTGTGTCCGGCCACGGCTGCCATTGCCGCTACAACCTGGGCGCCCTGGTAATCAAAGATGAGAGGCCCAACGGTCGCCGTGCTTCCGCCGACGATGATT
>QLUN01000153.1 GCA_018725455.1 Chloroflexota bacterium | reverse complement strand
TAGGCTATGAACAATGAATGATTTCAGCCAAACTATTCCTAATCCTAGTTTCAATCCCTTATAGGTAGGCTACGAACCCAAATCTGTCAAGTTCGGAATAAGTTTAGCAGAAAGGGTGAAGGAAAGTCAAGCATTCTTGCCCCAAAGCACAATTTCGTATCTAGAACCGCTTGCTCTACGTGCTCCACTTTGTGTCGATCCCTGGGCATTTTTGCGCTACCGGGGGTTGACAAAACCCGACCCGATCTCACCATTACCTGTCCCTTCGACGGGGAGAACTTGAGGATCTCCGCACGCCAGCATAACATGCTGCCCATTTCAGATCACCAGGCTCACTCCCCCCTTATCCTGGCCCATGATCTGGCGCTCCATGTATTGCTGTCTCCGCAGCACATAGAAGACCACCGAGTCTTCCTCTTTATCAATCACTTTCTTTACATCAGCTTTGAGCCTCTCCAGTTGGGCCTTAGTGAGTTCCCCCTCCAGCAGTGAGTTCTGTACCCAGTTCAGGTATCGCCGTCCGATCTTGAGTACTCTGTTCACCCGTCCCACGTTCACATCATAGGCCATGATCACAAACATCGATCACCACCTCGCTACATAGGGTTCGTAGGGCTGATCCCCCAGAAGGTGTTTCTCGATCTTGTAGAGCTCCAGGCGGATCAGACGGCGATTAGACACCTTCCGCTTCAGACGGGGATGATCGATGGTCGTGCGGAGTCGCTTCTCCCACTCTTCGATGAATATCTTTCGGCCCGGTTCGGTGAGGAAAATCCCGCCGCCCGATTCTGAGAAGTGCTTCTCCTGAATCTGCCCCTTGTTGACCAGGGAGAAGATCAGCCGATCCACGAACACAGGCTTAAAGATCTCGGCCACATCGAGGTTCAAGGAGAACCGCCGGAAGTTAGTGGTATGCAGGAAGCCAATGCGCGGGTCGAGATGGGTACGATATATCTCACTGAGGGCGGCAACATACATCATCGAGTTACCGAAGCTGATCAGGGCATTGAGGCGATTCTGTGGCGGGCGGCGAGTCCGCCTAGCAAGCGCAAATTCCTCTTGATCTATTATGATATCGAATGCCTCATAATAACTTTCCCGGATATTGCCCTCAATGGCCATCAGGGCTTCGGGCGAGGACTGCTGCTCGAGCAGCGAGCTGGAAAGCTCAATGGCATTCAATACATCCTGCAGGTCTGTTCCGCGTCGCAGGTAATAGCCGATCACCCGCTTCATATTCTCCACTGCACCTTTGACAAACTTCCTGGCGAGATCGAGTCGTTTAACAGAATCCAGATAATGCTCCGCCTGATTGAGAATGAGGCAGCCGGAGTTGTAATGCTCACGGGGATAGAAGGAGCCGATGTAATATCCATAGTGGTTGAAGAAGTGGAGCAGGATCTCCTGCTGAGTGAGGAACTCCAGCAGGCGTTTGTTAAGGTCTACCTCGCCGAAGATGTGAAGCTCCGAGGTGTTCTCCACCGGGACATACTTCCTCTTGCCCTCGCCGTCCTCGAAGGCGAGGGTATTCTGATGTCGCTCGAGTTTTCCACTGGAGAAGATGTAAAACGGTTGTTTCATTTTCAGCGCTCAGCTTTCAGCAAAAGGCTATCTCTATCTCCTGGAGGCATCGAGGATGGTTAATCCCACCAATTCGTCATCCCGGTGACGCAGAAGGATACCGTTTTCCCGCATCTCAGACTCGGTTGCCTTCTGAGGTCTTCTGAAACTGATATAGAGTACATCTGCCTCCTGATTATAGTCTACCCACATCCTGGAGCGGCGGGTAATCGCAAGATATGGTGGGTAGCTCGAAAGACCTCCTCCAGTGTCTCCTGGATCAAGACTTCCTTTGCCATAATAGCACCTCTTTTTCCAGGTTTATCTTCCGGCTGAAATAGGCAGTTATGATAAAGCCATGGGTACATTGTTCGTTGATCTCGCAATATCCATTTTCAGTGATGGCCAGTTACATCACGTCCAGCAGAACTCAGCATAGGCACAGGAGCGACAAATACCCTTCCATTCCGCCTGCGGGGGTTGTCCCAGTGCCCTCACCTTATGAACCTCCCGCAGGGCCTCCTCGACTTCCAGTTCTCGTTCTTCAGTGAGCTCCACCTCCATTGTTCGACGCTGACGGGGGAAGCGGAGTTCACCCACAAGCCCCGTCACGCCCCTGCGCTTGAGATAGTAAAGGTAGTAGAGAACCTGAAGTTGGGCCGCATTCTTCATCTTCGGGGAGTGTTTCACCTCCAGCACCTTTCCGCTTCCCTCGATGATGTCCACCTTGATGAGGGAATCGATCAGGAGTTCCCGCCTGGGAAGGCGCGGATAGGAGGTCTCATGGAGAAGCGCTCCCAGGCTCACCCCCTCGCTTGAGCTTTCCAGCTGCAGCCGGTGCGCATAGAGCCAGAGTTTTCGGGGACAAACGATGAAATAATTGACCTCCGTCCCTCCGACCCTGAGAGCCTCGAATTCTGACTCGGTCATGGTATTTTGCATCATGACAGCTTCCGATTTTGGTGCTGCAAGTATTCCAGGACGTATCTGGCGAAATCATCGAAGTCCGAGAGGCGACTTACGGCCTCATAGATGGCGGCATAGTCCAGGTTCCAGTAGACGTGAACGATGGCGTTTCTCATTCCCACCAGGCTGCGGATTCTTCGGGCGAAGTCTGTTGGCAGAAGTCCGTTTTCACCCGCCAGTTCTATGAGGTTAGTGGTATCCACCTGGTCAAGGCTTGCACCCTTTACCGCCAGGAAATGACGGCAGACATCGAGCACGGATTCCAGGGCGATGCGGAGGTAATGGAGCGAGAGTTCTCTCCGGTCAACCTTGTCGATGAAGTCCTCAAAGGAGGTGAAATTGCTCTTTAAGTCCATTAGTCTGGCTACCACATCATCCAGGCGAGAGAGGTAGCTCGTTACTCTTTCAGTATCCAGCTTCCTTGAGGCCATAGAAATTCCTCCTTTGATTC
>QLUN01000152.1 GCA_018725455.1 Chloroflexota bacterium | reverse complement strand
TGCCGATTGGTGAGACATGCTCGGTGCCTCCGACTCTCGTTCGGGAGGCACTGCCCCTGGTTTGACACCTGGCGGCGGGTATACTATCAATTTGCGCCGACTTAATGGGTGGCAATAATGGTAGGTCTGTATCGATCAAAACAAGGGAGAGTTAGCGATCCCTAAAGGGAAGGTATCGCTGCTAAGTGAGGAAAATGGGGGATAGGATGGATTGTGGCCTCATTTTCACCGTTTTCTGATACCCATTACTGAGCACTGCCGACAAGTTGCTGTCATATCGAGGGAGAGACCCCTCAAAATGAGCGATGAGGGTGCTTGACAACCTTTTCCACTATGATATAATGTATTTGGAAGCGATGAACGGGTAACTTGCCCATCGCTTCACGGATTCAGGTTATAGTAAACTCCCGCCATCTCCTTCTCATACATCGGGACTATCAGAACCATGCGATGTTCCCTGGCCTTCTTTTGCAGTCTGTTGGTTAATGGTCCCGGTATTGGTTCTGCAAACTCATACCATTTTGCATCCTGTTCTGCCGCGAAGTAAGGCAGATGGAACAGCTCCTGCGGGCAGAGGATTTGAACACCTTTACTTGCCGCATCATCGATCATTCTCTCATGCTTCCGGATCATTGCCTCCACCTCACCATCCCATCTGGCTTGAATCAGCCCGACTCTTACAATTCTCGACATGAGTACTTCCGTTCCCTTTTGTGCCACTTTACGGGCAATTTCAAACTCTGAATTTGTCCCTTTATTGCGAATTTGGTGGACAGACCTGAAGGTCTGTCCCTAAGCTCCCCGTTAGCAGTTACTTTCGATATGCCCCCCCGCTTTGCGTTTTACGAACCTTCCCCAGCCCTCTTTCCCAACGAATTTCCCATCCCTGGCCACAACTTCTCCACGAGAGATCGTTATTGCCGGGTATCCATTGAGCTTCATCCCTTGATATGGAGACCAGTCGCAGTTAGTCTGAAGCTCGCGGTAATCCATGACCACCTTCCTGTTAGGATCGAAAATGCAAATATCGGCATCGCTTCCGACCGCAATGGTTCCTTTCTGTGGATAGAGGCCAAAAAGCTTCGCCGGATTGGTTGAGACAAGCCTCACGAATTTATTGATGGAGAATTTTCCGCCGTTCACTCCGGCGGTGTGAAGCACCGGCAGGAGATTCTCTACCCCTGGTAAACCATAGGGAATCTTAGTGAAATCACCTTCCCACATATTCTTCTGCTCGGTGGTAAAGGTGCAGGTATCCGTGCCTATCGTTTGAACTGACCCATCGACAAGTCCCGCCCAGAGTCCGGCGCAATCTTCTTGTTTGCGCAGTGGGGGACAGGTGGCATAGTAATGACCGTTTTCCCCCTTAAAGAGGTCGTCTGTCAGAACAAGATAATGAGGACATGTCTCGGCAGATACACTGATGCCCCTTTTTCTACCCTCAGCTACTGCTTTTACGCCTTCCTTAGTTGACATATGTACGATAAATAGGTTTCCTTGTGCTGCTTCAGCCAGAGTAATGGCTCGTTGTATGGCTTCTCCTTCAGTGAAGTTAGGTCGAGAAAGGGCATGGTAGTAAGCGCTGGTTTTGCCCTCGCTGAGATATTTTTCGGTCAAAGATTCAGTAACAAAAACATTCTCTGCGTGAACACAGATGAGCACCCCCAATTTACGACTTACCACCAGTGCCTGCCAGAGGTCATAATCATCGGCGATCCAACCCTCTTTGCGATAGACCATAAATATTTCGTTGAAGGAGGGAATGCCGTATCTGACCGCCTCCTCCATCTCATCCCAAACCCCCGGATTTTTCCAGTTAGTAATGCCCGCGTGTAATCCATAATCAACACATACCTTCCCATCTGCTTCCTTGCGGCGAGCTTCGATGGTTTCCATAAGCGTCTTCCCTGCGGACTGAATGGCAAAATCGATAACGGTGGTCACCCCTCCACAGGCAGCGGCCCTGGTGCCGTTTTCGAAATCATCGGCCGAAACGGTACCGCAGAAAGGAAGTTGCAGATGCACGTGGGCATCAACACCTCCAGGCATAACATGCATCCCCTTGGCGTCAATGGTCTCATTTCCCTCAAGTCCCCTACCGATTGCAACAATCTTGCCGCTCCCAATACCTATATCTGCTTCATATGTATCTGAGGCGGTTACAATCTCTCCGTTCTTGATCACCAAATCCATGTCCATCTCAGTGGCACCTCCTTTTCACTTTTTTGGTAACTCTTGCAGCATCCTTCAGTGAATCACCAAAATCTTGCTTCAACCGGGGATAAAGTACCCCGCCCTTAAAATTCCGCGGAATGATTGCAATTCGGTTGCTATTCAGCCCCATAAGAATGATAGCACACAAAAGCAACCATTGTCAAGGATGTGTTTGGCAAGATAAAAGTGCAGAGAATGGCGGCCAATTTGTGCAGAGACTTGCCAGCCAGATATTAACTTTTGCTGCCGTCCATTACAACCGTTTCATGATTATACACCGGAGCCCTCTCGGACGTCAAGGGAAGGGCTTCGCCTCCGCTTCGCAGACCCTTGACAGCCTGCGGCATCCGGTAGGAAGCAGTAATCAAGCGGTTGCAAGGACTAATCCTTGCTTGACCTCCCCCTTTCCATCCAGGGCACTACGCAGGCGGTAGCTCTCCCCTGTAAAGCCCAGGATGTGGGCGTGATGTACCAGACGATCAACCAGAGCTGTTGTAAGCCGGGTGTCACCGAACACCGTAGTCCACTGTCCAAACTCCAGGTTCGAGGTAACGATGACACTGCAACGTTCATAGGAGTCGGCAACGACGTTAAAAAAGAGCTCGGCCCCATCCCGGTGCAAAGGCACAAAGCCCACTTCGTCCAAGATCAAAAGCTCACACCGGCGTAACTCCCGCATGTACCGGGCAAGGGAACCGTTTTTGTGCTTCTCTAGGAGGGTATTGGCCAGATCGACTGAGCGGAAGAAGCGTACGCTGGTTCCCTGCATACAGGCCTTAACCCCCAGGGCGGTGGCCAGGTGGGTT
>QLUN01000151.1 GCA_018725455.1 Chloroflexota bacterium | reverse complement strand
ATATTTTTGAGATTGTGCTCCCGAGCACCCTTGATGAATATAGACTCGAGTGGCATGATCGTGTCGGCAATCTAGCCGAGAACAAGACCTTCATGGAATTAAGGCTTCAGCCTTTCACATCAGTAACTACTCAGGTTGTCACGTTCACCCCCGTTGTACAACGGGGTCAGGGTTGTCTGCTTTGCGCTCTTCATATACGAAACCCTAAAAGGCTACGCATCTACCTATCATTCTTGCCCCTATTTTTATGGGCATTAGTTACAATTCTCCTTTTGGGGATAGTCTGCCTTCAATAAATACTTTGAGCTGTGAAACCTTTCTGTAGTAATAGGGCAAGTCAGATATCTCCTCCACCACAAGTCCATATCTAAACCCGACCGCATAAGGTGTTAGACCCACAAACTCCTCCACATACTCTGGAAGCTCTATGCTATTGTCTTCGCACGACTCAATAAGCGCCTCGATGTCATGAACCTTAGCAAACTTGATATCTTTAAAAGACAGCAAAGATTTCAAAAACTTCTCCACAGCCTGCTGTAGGTGAAACAGCAAAAGCTGCCCGCTTATCTCTTCATCCTCCAAATTTTTCTCGACAAGCTTTAAATCGGCACATCCAAGTCCGAATAAGACAAGATGTTCTTTTCTATCTTTCATATAATGTTACACCTCTTTCTTTGGCCTCTACCGCTATGCTATTTTTCCAATTAAGGGAATAGAATTCGTATTCATCTGGAGTAAGCAGGATAATATCAAAAGTAGATTTAACACCTTTCAGGTTCCTCCTTATTTTTGTATATTCTTCTGTTCTTGACTTCATATTTGGTTTTACAACAAGGAGGTCTATATCGCTTTCCTTATTGGGAGTCCCGTACACATATGAACCGAAAAGGATAATTTTCTGCGGATTTGATACCGCTGCTATTCGCTCCACTATTTCCGTTATGATTGCAGTTTCCAAAGAGCCAGATTGAAGTTTCAGTTCCATCTGTCTCACCCCCTTTTATTCTATCACCCTAATCAATTCAAAGGCCTCTGCGGTATCGATACGCACACCCAAAGAATCAGAAAGGGCGGACTCCATACATAAGTATAGTTCTCCGCATAACTTTGTACAATATTCCTCTCCCTCGAAGAGAGAGGTTAGGCCAAAGTTCCCCCCTTGGTTCTGCAACTAAAATATAGCTGGCTGAGGCGCATCGCTTCTGGTCGCACCAACTGAAATTTCAATTTGGGGTGCTTTATTTATACACGGCGGAACAGATGCTGTCAAGCAGTTTTCTGGTTGCATTTTGCATTCGTTTTAGCTGCGATCTGGCTACAAAAACGTGGGGGAACTTTAGGCTAAAAATCACTCCAGCACTGCTCTGACCCTGAAGAAACCGTTCTCCTCGCGTGGGGCATTGGCCAGAATCTCGTCTTGGGGGAGGGAAGGCGCTACCTTATCATCGCGAATTACGTTCTCCATCTCGATCACATGAGCGGTGGGAAGAATATCGGTGGTATCCACTTCCTGAAGGATATCAAAGTTCTCCATGATATCGGATAGTTGGGACTGGAATCTCTCCGTTTCCGCTTCGCTGAGCCCCAGTCTGGCGAGCCGAGCAATATGTTCTATTTCTTCGCGATCCAGCTTCATTTGGCAACCCCCTTAGTTAAGTGATTAGTGATTAGTGATTGGTGATTAGTGCCTGGCACGGAATAACTGTCGCATTTTCCGGCAATTACAGATATGCAACAAGGGCATATGTTGCTATACTTAGTAACTATTCAGCCCCCTTCGTGTCATTTCGAACTTGTTTCGGAATCCCATGACCAGAGATGCTGAAACAAGTTCAGCATGACAATTATGGGTGAGTAGTTACTATACTTATTTCATGACGAGCACTTAGTGGTACCCCCAGTTACCAGTTACCAGTTACCAATCACCAGTCACTTCTTCGTCTCATGTCCCGCTCTCCCAGCTCTCCAGGTATTTCCGCTGCTGATCGGTCAGGGTATCAATGGTGATTCCCATAGAGAGGAGCTTGAGCCGGCCGATTTCACGGTCGATGTCTTTCGGGACGGGATAGACCCGGGGCTCAAGTTCCTTGCCATGCTTCACTATGAATTCCACCGAGAGTGCTTGATTGGCAAAGCTCATGTCCATGACACTCGCCGGATGCCCTTCGGCGGCAGCCAGATTGATGAGCCGACCTTCTCCCAGGAGGAACAACCGTCGGCCATCATTCATGGCGTATTCATCGACGAAGGGGCGCAGGTGCCTCTTTCCCCTGGCCAAGCTCTCCAGAGTGGGGATGTCGATCTCAACATTGAAGTGCCCGCTGTTGGCCATGATGACCCCGTCCTTCATCAGCAGAAAATGATCCCTGCCGAGGCTGTTCAGCCCGCCGGTCACGGTGATGAAAATATCACCCAATTTGGCGGCCTCGCGTGAGGGCATGACCTGATAGCCGTCCATCAGTGCTTCCAGGGCTCTGATGGGATCAACCTCGGTCACGATGACCTGGGCACCGAGTCCTCTAGCTCGCATGGCGACACCCCGCCCGCACCAGCCATACCCCATTACAACTACCCTTTTCCCCGCCCAGAGGATATTAGTCGCTCGGGTGATCCCATCTATGGTGCTCTGTCCGGTGCCATATCGGTTATCGAAGAAGTGCTTGGTGTCGGCATCGTTTACCGAGATAATAGGATACCTCAGCCGGCCTTCATCTTGAAGGCTGCGCAGCCGGATGACGCCGGTGGTGGTCTCCTCAGTGCCCCCCAGTATACCGGTTATAAGATACTGACGCTCCTTATGAATGGTGGCCACCAGGTCGGCCCCGTCATCGAGGGTTATCTGAGGCTGATGATCCAGCGCCGCGCCTATGTGCTTATAGTAGGTTTTCTCATCTTCGCCCTTGATGGCGTAGACCGGGATGCCGAATCCCACCAGGGCAGCGGCCACGTCGTCCTGTGTGCTCAGCGGGTTGGAGGCGCAGAGAGCGACATCGGCTCCCCCATCTTTAAGCGCCAGCGCCAGGT
>QLUN01000150.1 GCA_018725455.1 Chloroflexota bacterium | reverse complement strand
ATTCTCCTCACTGGATGAGTTAAGAAAGATATTAGCTCAACACAGCAAGATAGCACCTCTTATTGTTGTTAAAGCATCTGGCATTCCTCGTGTCCACAAGGGTATAGGCCACCTTGTGATGCTTGTTGGTCTGACTGACCAATGTGCAGAACTGAAAGATCCTGGTTTGGGACATATACGCCTCACCAAAGATCTCCTGAGTAAGAAATGGACTGGAAGAGCTCTACTGATTTGCTCAAAAGAGACCGCTGAAAACCCCGTTTTTCAGCGGTAATTTGAATTTGGGGGGCATGGAGGTGGGTTTGCTAAAAACGGGCCGAAGGACTTTTCAGCGGTCCAAAATAATGGAGGGAGGTATGATATAATGCATGGTATGGAAAGCCTCTTAACCTTAAGCCAGGTGAGGAAGATTTATCCCAATGGTAAAGTAGCTGTAAAGGGGATAAATCTCACGGTTGTTGCTGGGGAAATCTTTGGTCTGCTGGGGCCAAACGGAGCTGGGAAGACCACCACGATTCGCATGATTATTGGCGCCTTGCGACCCACTTCAGGGGCGGTATCCTTCAATGGACAGAATATAAGGACGGCATCTGGGAAGGCAGCACGGGCACTCAAGAGAAGCATGGGATATTTGCCGGAAAGGCCGGTGATGTTTCAGAAACTCACCCCGGTAGAATTCCTCACCTTTATCGGGGAACTGTATGGCCTGGGTGATTCGGGCATACAATATACGATCGAGAAATACCTCGACTACTTCGGTCTGCTGGAGAGGCAAAATGAATACCTGGAAAAATTTTCGGCGGGTATGCGCAAGAAAGTAGCTACCATTGCGGCCATCATCGGCAACCCGGATATAGTCTTACTGGACGAGCCCTTCAGCGATCTTGACCCCGAATCCATCTTCCGGATGAAACAATTAGCCACAGATCTTAAGAGACAAGGGAAGGCAGTGGTAGTGTCAACCCATTTTCTCACACTGGCCTCAGAACTAACAGACCGGGTGGGGATTATTCACCAGGGTAAGCTTCTTTTTTGTGGAACTGAAGCTGAGTTACGAAGTAAGCTGAAGCAGCCTGATGGGGTCTCCCTTGAAACCCTGTTTTTGCATCTTACTGGTAGTGACATAGTTGCCGGCGGGGATGCAAAGATGAAAGGAGAAATTGCAACTGATGAGAAAGTTACGTAGCCTTCACCCCCTTACGACACTTTTTTACTGGGAGTTCTGGAATGATTTTCTTCGCGTCATATCGATTACTGGAATAATAGGTTTTGTGGCAATTCTGGGAGCAATCCTGGGTATTACATATTGGGGTGCTTTAGGGTTGAGGGCTTTTCTGGAGGAAAGAGGACTTATTGATGTCGTTGGGGCTTTATATTATGTGGTTGGTTTCCCGCTTCTGGCAATAACCGGCTTACTAATTGGAGCTAGCATATTGACATTGTCCGTCTTACAAGAAGAGGAGCGCGATATGTGGCTACGCTCTTTACTTACTCATCGTGATTTCGGTTTTTATGCAGGCGCTCGTTCGCTGCTGGCAGCGTTTTGCCTCACGTTCCTGGCAGGATTTCTTTTCCTCTTTCTTGGGAAGGTAGTTTGGAGGATAGGTCTTTTAGATTTTCTCTCCGGTGGTGTGGTTATTCTGCTCCTGGGCGTATTCTTCTGTACCCTGGGTACCCTTTTGATGGGTCTGCTGGTGATGAGCATTCCTCCTCGACATCAGAAAAGGGTTCTGGTTGGGCTGGCCGGATTTATTGCTATCTTACTGGTTGGATCAGCGGTTTTCGTTGATATCGAGATTCTCCTTGCCAGGCTTCTTGATATTCTCATCAACCCCTATCTGCCAACAGCCTGGGGAATGGAGCTTTTTTTCTTTATAGAGGCGAAAGGATGGTTTGCTCAAGAGTCCTTGATGCGTCTTTTGTGGCTGATCGGGCTTACCCTTGCCGGTGGAGTTGCCCTGTATTGGGTGTTGCCCCTCGTCTATCGGCTGGAGAAAGGCCCTAAAGAAGGTTATGATCTGGCTACGTCCCTTCCAGTAGGGTGGGATACCAGGTTTGCTACCCTCCTTGGCCGACTGCCACTTGAGCGGTCTACCAGGGCTTTTCTGAAAAGAGACCTGATTATTGCCCTTCGCCATCCAGGCCTATTGATTACCGGCATAATTATGATAGGGATAACCTTTGCTGTGTCCATTGGCGATGAAATGGCGGCGGTGCCTCTCTTTATGGTGTATTTTATACCCATAGAATTTGCGTCTGCATACATGGGCGCTTCTCTCAGGACTGAAGGTAGCAACCTGGATTACATCAAAATGTTGCTGGAAAGGGGAAATTTCCTTGTCGGGAAAATAGCAGCCACCCTCTTGCTGGTCTTCTTTGTGTCTGCTGTTATTCTTTTCATCTGCATTGCCCTTTCCCCTGCCTTGGAATGGGACTTTGTCGCTGTTGGTATTCGTATTCTTATCTTGGTCATGGCTGTGTTCGGGGCTACCCTGCTTGCGATGACCTTCGGGGAGAAAATCTTGATTTCGGGCAAAGGAGGAAGCCTGGATCAAACTGTGACGCGCTGGTTTCTTGGATGGTTGATGGCAGCGGGTTGGTTGCTAGTGGATTTCTACTTCACCAAGCCTCAAATGATTGACAAGGCTCCTGCGTGGTTGTTGGCCTTATTACCTCATCTGCCCCTTATCATCTTTGGAGGGATAATATCCTATTGCATCCTTAGATTAAGAAACTTCGCTAGGGCAATAGAAGAGATTTAAATTCAGGGACGCAATACCTATTCTACCCTTCGTTGGACCGCTCACTCTTCGAAAGCAGATCATAGGAGGCTCTGGATCGACGGGAAGCCTGAAGATAGGCCCCCCAGCAGACATCACACCATCTTCGATCCCGATGCCACATGGACCCGTCGGCCCCAACAGCTTTGCCTCCCGCGGCAAGAATACGCCACTGGCGGGAATGACGCTGAGGGGCAAGGTGATGGTGACCATTGTGGCCGGGGTAGTAGCCGCAGTGTGAGTCATC
>QLUN01000015.1 GCA_018725455.1 Chloroflexota bacterium | reverse complement strand
GGCAGACCCTCGCCAAGGCTATCGTTCTAAATCAACAGCCAAAGATCGCCCTCGCTGCGGCCTGACGATGTGCTTTTGTTGAGCCGGACATTTGGTGCTGTCTAGAGTGCGGAGTACTGACTGAGGTAGTATAAATTAAAGTAAGCGGCCACCTATCGGTGGCCGCTTTTTTGTCTATGAGAAAAAGATACACTGACGCAAAATTGGAATCCGATCATGTACGCCAGCTTGAACGACCTCACTCTTATGGTCGGTTTTACCGAGGAGCAGCAAGATCAGCTTCGCCGAGCACTCGGCGAGGATCAGGTGCTTTTTGAGCGATCATTCCCGATCACTGTTCGAGAAGCTGTCTGGCTTGCAAAGGTCGTTTGGCCTCAGCTATCAAAAGTGGTTGATGAAGATGTTGAGCTTGCCATTAGCGAGCATGGACTCGATACGACCGCCGCGACAAATTGGGGCATGGAGACGCATAAGGCAATGTCAGTGCTGATTCATCGCATGCAGCGGATCGCGGTGCGCAACACCAGTGAACTTACCATTGGACTCGCTGGCACCCAGGATGCCGGGCATGCTGCAATTGGTATTCAAGGGGTCGATTTCTTGGATGGTAAAAACGTTGTTCACATGGCGGATTACCGAGCCAGTCGCTCTTGAGATCGACCTTGCTGCGTTACCTCGTTTGGAACAGGTCGCAACAGTTCATGCGCTGAACCTAATCAATGCGTGAGCGCCGATCTTGGCGAACACGGAGATCCACGATGAAACCAACAGAAGAGCAGGAGCATGCCGTTAGGCTTGCTCAGAAGGGGTGTGATTTGAAGCTGGCCGCTTTTGCGGGCGCTGGAAAAACAACAACCCTGAAGTTGATCGCAAAGAATATCAGTAATAAAAGAGGCGTCTATATTGCCTTCAATAAGGCTATTGTTAACAGCCTAGAGGGAAGTCTTCCGTCCAATGTGACCGCACGAACATTCCATAGCTTGGCATATGCCAAGTTTGGCGTTCCGCTTCGGCATAAACTCAATTCTCGATTAACCGGCACCTATGTCGCAAAACGACTTGGTATCCAAAGCAGCACGATTGAGACTGAGATTGGTGGACGGCGGATTATCAATCCTGCAACGATTGGCTACTATGTCATGCAGTGTGCGCAAGCCTATGCTCGCTGGAACGGCCATGATATGCCAGTTAACGCTTATCCATATCCAGATATTAGGAACCTATCTGGGGGCCAGCTTGCAGCATTTCGTCGCGATTATTCTGGACTAGCAATCAAGCTATGGGGACTAATGTCCGATATTTCAGATGATTGCCCATCTACTCACGATGTCTATGTAAAGAAGTGGGTTGAAAGCAATCCTCAGTTGCCTTATGACTTTATCTTGTTTGATGAGTGTCAAGACGCCGATTTACTCATGATAAGGTTGGTTTCTAACCAAAGCTCACAGAAAATTTGGGTGGGTGATGAATACCAGAGCATTTACGCTTGGCGCGGCGCTAAGAACGCTATGGAGATTATTCAAGGCGATACAGCGTATCTTACTCAATCGTTCCGCTTTGGCGAAGCGATTGCCGAGCGAGCACAGTTATTGCTTTGGACCTTGGGATGCCGCCAGCGGATTCGTGGGCTGCAATCGAAAGTCTCAAGTGTTGAACGCTTGAGAGATTGCGACGCTATGATCTTTCGGACAAATGCCGGCGTCATTGGTGAATTGATCGAGAGAAATATAGCAGGTAATGGTAATGGCATTTCAGCGACTGGCATTGACTCGGCTCTAAAACGGCTTAACGCGATCAAGCAGCTACGCGACGGCGTAAAGGCGGGTGGTGAATTCGCCCTTTTTGATAGTTATAGCGAGCTGGTGGAGTATGCGAACACATTAAGCGGTAGCGACATGCTGCCTCTTGTCAAGATTGAAAAAGATTACGGCGCTGATAAGGTCATTGATTTGCTTGAGCGCGCAGGCAGAGTTCGTGACCCTAGCTTAACGCTGTCTGTTGGGCATCAGGCTAAAGGTCTTGAGTGGGGTAGGGTGCGGATTGGTGAGGATTTTGCGATGCCGAGCACCGAGGCCGCTCGACAACAATCACTTGACAGCGGCGATCCGCCGCCGCGAGAGCCGACTGAAGAAGAAAACCGCCTCTTGTATGTTTGCCTCACTCGCGCGATGGATATTCTGGACGACAGTAATGTCGAATATCGCGGCTACTTTGAGCGACTGGGCGACCTGCCGCCGCCTAGCGGACGGAAGTTTGCCTCGGCAATTGACGAGGCGGAATCAATGCTTGATGAGGGGTGTAGCAAAAGTGAGTTGCGGGGTCGTGTTGTACACGCAATCAGTGATGTTGCCAGTCCTGAGCGCAGAGAGCTACTCGCCAATGTCGCTTCAGATATTGTCCTGAGCGAAGCAAAGCTCAGAGACGGAGCGCACACCTTCGCTTAAAAACCCACCCCTGAGATCCTATCGGTTCTCAGGGGTGTTTTTTACCCTTGCAACGCCGCGGCTGCGAAGACACTGCATTCCTTCTTGCTGGAAATCGCCGGCAAGCAAAAAAAGGGGGTGGTATGGCTGCTTCTCAAGATGAAAATAGACTGCTCTGGTTCAGCAAGTTCGACCTTGATCCGATATGTAACGGATACATCAATCACGTCCCAAACGATGTGACAGATGAACGCATATGGTCGATCATCGAGGAAAATGATGGGCTGTTGGTTGCAAAATCAGGGCCGTTCTTTGCTATCGATGATGGCTTTATTGGGTTTGTTGTGAGCACTAAACCCGCTCAATCCCACAAGACGGAGTTCATATACAATGATGTGATGATGCCTAGCAGGGCGTTAAGTTGAAGAAATGCCGATTTGTACAGAGAAGCCCGCCATTGGCGGGCTTCTTCTATCTAGGTAACGTGTTTTCCTTATTGGCGTGCTTGACAGCCGCCCAAAGGGCGTTGGCTCCACCAAAAATGACACGAACCTTTCCTTTTTTCGGTTCAAAGAAAGACTGCCATAGCGTCGGTTTACCCTGTGGGAGCCAAACAATGGCATCAGAGCAGGAAAGCCGTTGGCGCAACCGCTCCGCTTGCGCTAAGGCCCCCACCTCTCGTTTTCCGGGGAGTAAGCCGAAAAACGGGGCTCGCCAGTACATAAATGACTTGATTTCCACCACACATCCTCCCGATAGGCCGGGTTGTTCGATTAGCATATCCGCGTCCCCAAGCCCCGGAACTCGCACAGATGATCTGATACGAAGATTTATCGGGCAACTCAACGTTGCCTTGTTTATCCAGTGAGCTTCTAAAGTCTTCCCGAACTCTCTGCTGGCCGCTTTTCGGAGATTTTCAAAGGATATACCGAAAATAACGACACAGATGAAGCCAAGAACCCATGACCAGGGGCCGTATGGCAGCACGACTGCAAGCAACGCTATGCCAATCGCTATGGCAAGACCTTGAAGGCCTATAGCCCTCTGCCGCTTCCACGGCGCGAACTCAGTCCCGCTTTTCAATCCTCGCCCCATCCTCTTCTCCTAGCTAGTAAAAGAACACTGATGCAACAGCGGTCACAGAGAGCCGGATCAATTCATGAACTGCAATCCGCAGCGAAAACGGAGTCATGTAATGAGTGATAAATCAATCTACATCAAAAGCAATGGAGATGAAAAAAACCTTGTTGAAGACGGGCGAATTCCGGCCTGGTCAATTACTGTCCGCAATCTAGGTCAGAATCGTATCTATAGCATGGCCTATGAGGGCGGATATAAACTGGTGTCAAAATGCCCGTCTTTCAGCATGCTGCTCATAAGTTGCAGGATGGTTCAGATCCGGCTTCCTGCAAGCCGCCTGACAAAAAAAGTAAAGGCTCAAGGCGTAGCAGAAATGATTTCAAGGCTCGTTTCTGATGGGCTTGCCCCCTTGGATTATGAGATCAAGGATGAAGAATTGATTCCGAAACCCGGCGAACACAAGCCAACCACCAAGGAGTAAACATGATCGAGAACGAAGCTGGAGAGTCGTACAACCGATTACCTGGGACAGACGCCATGATCACCTGGCTGGCCGCAAACAAGGACGATTCACGGCGTGCCTTCCACGAGCGTCTTAACGTTTTATCGCAGGACATCTGGGCGTCGGAGGACGACCCCGAAAAGTTAGCGATCGAAGCGCATGTTGGCCGCGTAGCCCCGGAGCATGTCATGGAGATTCAGATGGTGCTCCGCGAGATCTGTGAAGCTATAATCCCGTTGTTAAATAACCTCCCTGAGGCCGAGAGCGACATCATCGCCGACCTTACGAAACAAGCTTACCCGCTCTATTGAGTGGGCCAGTCAGTATCTATGGAACCCCAAGCGACGCTTTGTTGTCGCTTGGGGTTTTTCATGGTAAAAAAACCTATTGGTAGGACTATACAGGCTTGCAACAACTTCGGTCTATCCCTAGTTCAATATCATAGTTCCGAATCGGGACACTTAGGATGGCGCAGAAAACTGCGCGGACGACATGCAGGGCTTCGGCACCTGCATGTGAGCATGGGAAGCCTCTTAGGAGTTTCCAGTAGCCCCACCAAGCCCTGTCTGCTTGGTTAAGGACTACAAGGTCAAAGGGGATTGCCCCCTTTAGTGGCGGATGCCACCGCGAGGCAGCCCGTAGGTGCCTCCGTCCTGCTTCTATGCAGGATCATGCCTCAAACCCCGAGATGCGTGTACGCATTTTCGGGGTTTCGTTCTTTTGTTTTTTGGTCTTTATCCTGCATCCTTGTGGACTTTTAGAAAGTCTTGATGCAAGATCACCCGATGATGCGTAGCTCTATTGATCGCGGCTTTGCTATATCGGCACTTATAGTCGATGGTGCCGGATATTTTCAAGCTTACCGGGTGTCTCATATAGGCACACGGCGCGAGTTTCAGATCCACATCAGCCGCCGTGATATAGACGTACCAGACGGGATCGTGCGGTATTTCATTGCTGAGTTTGTCAACGGAAAATCAGGGCGGCCTCATTGCTACGATTCGTTTGATGGATGTATCACTTTGGCAGAGAGTACTGTGAGTGCGGTAAAAATCGCTAGGCACGCCACTGATCCCGATAATCTGCCAAATATGAGGCAAGCCGCCAAGGCCCGTCATTCGCCCTCAAAGGAGGAAAGTATCGATTCCGGCGACATCACGCCCTGCGCGACCGATGCCGGGTGGGCGCGTCCCGAAGCCCCCTAGACTGCACGACCCCATGCTTCAAGACGGTGGCGTAGCGTCGTGAGTCGAGGCTCGGCACGGGTGTTTCGAATGGCAAGTTCAAGCGCCTTGCGCTGCCCGACGACAACACAGAACTTCGATGCTCGAGTAACCGCCGTGTAGAAGATTGAGCGGTTCAGCATCATGTAGTGCTGAGTCGAAACCGGAATAACGACTGCTGGAAACTGTGAACCCTGGGATTTGTGGATGGTCATGGCGTAAGCCAGAGCTAACTGATCCGCATCTCCAATGGGATATTCGAGGTCATTGCCATCGATTGTCACCGTGACTGTCGCGCCCTCCGAGTCAATTTCCTTCACCACGCCGGATTCGCCATTCATTGCGCCGACAGAGTAGTTGTTGGTAGTAGCCAAGACTCGATCCCCGGTGCCAATTCGGCCCCCGAGTCGCGAGATTTTAGCGACAGGACTAGGATTCATGACGCCCTGAAGGGCAGAATTAAGCGCCTCGGTGCCGGTGACACTTTTTCGCATAGGAGAGAGAACCTGCACATCTTCGGGGCTGCAACCGATTTTTTCTGGGATGGTCTTAGTAACGAGCTTCACAATCATCGCAGCGATGTCTTCCGGGTTCTCGCGCTCAATAAAATAGAAGTCGGACGCCTCGCCTTTAGCCGAATTCGGCTCAATACCCTCACCTTTATTGATGCGGTGAGCATTGCGAATGATCGCGGATGTGGCAGCTTGGCGGAAAACTTTCGTCAAGCGTGTCGTTGGGATCGCTTGAGAATCAATAAGGTCCGCTAGCACTTGTCCTGCGCCAACGCTTGGAAGCTGATCCACGTCGCCCACAAACAGGATCGCTGCGCCCTTTTGGATTGAAAGCAGCACCTTGTCGAGCATCGTGATGTCAATCATGGATGACTCGTCAATAACAAGGATGTCACCATTGATCTCCTTGGGCTCCGCTTCGCCGGTCATCCCCATTCCAACCAATCGAGCCAGCGTCGATGACTCATGGCCCGTGGTTTCCTTCATACGCTTCGCTGCCTTCCCGGTCGGGGCACCCATAACCACCTGGGCGTGAACCTCCCTCAATGCGCGAAGAATGACGTTTAGCGTGGACGTTTTTCCGGTGCCGGGGCCGCCGGTTAGGATCGAAACTCGATTGGTCAGAGCCATGATGCACGCAGCGAACTGCTCTTCGGCCAGCGCGACACCGGCACCTTTTTCGGCCCTAGCGACGATCTCGCGAGCGCGGCTTTGGTCGCAAGACCAAGGTGGCGCAGCGCCGACCATCTTACGCAGTGCTTTCGAAGCCCTCATTTCTGCATCATAAAGCCTATTATCAAGGTAAACCTCGTTAGCATCGGGTAGAACGGTATGCACGAATCCGGGTGTCGGCGATGATGCCATCGCCTCAAGAACTGGCTCAATCCAGCCCTGGTGAAGATTAAGGGCCTCAGCGGATCGCTGAATCATCGCGGAGCGATTAAGCCCGCAGTGCCCACGTCCAGTCGCCTCACT
Source organism: Chloroflexota bacterium (assembly GCA_018725455.1). Taxonomy (GTDB): domain Bacteria; phylum Chloroflexota; class Dehalococcoidia; order SZUA-161; family SpSt-899; genus BS503. Next base: position 4,605 of record QLUN01000015.1, on the reverse strand, counting down.
CAAGGCGTAGCGAATTCCAGCTTCGATGCGCTGAGCCGACGTTTCCGGGACGCCCATATCTCGTGCAATTTCATCAACAGTGCGAAATCCGACGCCCCTCACATCCTTAACCAGTTGGTACGGGTTCGATTGGATAACCTCAATGGCGCTGTCTCCGTACCTCTTATAAATCCGAAGAGCAAGCGCTCCGCCGATGTTCTGGTTTGAGAGGAACAGCATGATGCGCCGACTCGCCGCCTGCTCTACCCATGCCGCCTTGATCTGTTCTACGCGCTTCTTGCCTACGCCAGGCACTGTTCCGATGATGGCTGGGTCTTTGTCCATTAGATTGAGCGTTTCTGCACCGAACCGCTTGACGATGCGCTTAGCAAGACCTGGCCCGATTCCAGGGATGACGCCAGAAGCTAGGTAGGATTCAATCGCTCCAGGGCTATCCGGTCGTGCTGCGATGATGCTCTCGCCAGCAAACTGCTGACCAAACTTGGGATCGATGCGCCATTTCCCTCGGGCAGTAACAAGCTCCCCCTCTCGGGCCAGAGTGCATCCAACCACAGTGATCGGCTTTTTTTCATCCCTTATCTCACAACGGAAGATCGTGTAGCCCGTTGACTCGTTCCGGTAGGTGATTCCGACGATTGTGCCGGTAATCTCGTTCTGCATGATTTTATCCATAACGAGAATCCTAAGCTATGCTTTGCATAATACAAAGTCATCGTAAATCGGATGATAAAAACGCAGTAATCCCTAGCTTAGCGAATTGATAGCATTGGCCTATTGCCTGCTGGAAGCAGCGCGCTAGCGCGAGACTGTCCAGCGTCGAGATAGCGGAACAGCAGCGCCGTAAATTCCTCGGTCGTTCGCGCAGTTCCTGTTAAATATCCAGCATCAGCAAGACGCGACAACCAAACTTTTTGATCCTTGCTAAGAGCCCCTGACGGTGATTTCATTTCGATGGCTAGGCCAATATAACGACCACTGGGCAGCGGCAGAAGCCAGTCTGGCACGCCAGGTCGCGTTCCCATTGCTTTCAGTCTTCCTCGGGTTCTCTTGCATCGTGCGCCGCCGTTTGGCGTGTGAAACATGAAGGCAAGCTCGTGGCATGCCACCTCAAGGCCGGCGACAATCTTCGCGCACTCCATCTGAAGATCGTCCTCCGGCGTTTTCCGCTTCGGTGCCGAAGGCCTGTCCGCCGATCTATCCACCGCATCGGAAGCGGCCATTGCAATGAAATGCGCCGATGTCATTCGCTCGAATGGTTTAGTTTTAGCTTGTAGCTTTTGAAATGCGGCCATTTGCTGTTTTGTATTTCGCCTCAGTCGGTGCGACACTACCTTCGTTCCGACCCTGGGGCAAACAGAGAAAGAAGCATGTTCATGAACGGTACTCGCAACATCGCCATCTTCGTTGGCTACTTCAACAGCGATCTTGACGGCATTCCAATGCTTTACCAATCGGAGGATCGCCGCAGAGCGCTTCCCTTGTTCTTCCCTGAAGGCATGCCACGACCAGACTCATGGGCTCCGATCAATCTTTCTGGCAACATCACCGTTATCGAGAATCAGCCAGTTGTCCAAGTCGTCCATTGGGAGGCGGCTGGCAAGGACAGCTTTCATGTTCGATCCGACTGGAAGGAGTGGGGAGCCCCTGAGGAGTTTCATCTTCGTCCTATTTTCAATCCGATTGTGCGCCCAGGCTTCCACTTGACGGAAGAAATGGCATCAAGGCTCAATGAAACATCTGGCTTTGGCCCCGAGATTGAAGCAGCCCTGAGTGGTGACGAGCGAAGCCGGGATCTCTTACTACCTCCGCTTTCTCGAAAACTTCGGAATCGCGTTCTCGTTCCGGCTGTAGGGATGAGACTCTCTCGCAATCCAGTTTTACCTAGCGAGGATGGCAAGCACCCATTCTTTTGGGGCAGCCTTGCGCTAGGCCCCGGCCTATCCGATCTTGTTGACTTCAAACTTCGCTCAGTTTCGCCAAATTTTGGGGGAGTTGTGAGTAAGTTACGGGTCGGCCCCACACCGTTCGTCGTTAACGGTTTTTTTCGGTCGGTGATACGAGAGGACGGGAGTCGTCACAGCTTCCTTGATTGCATCGAGCCGATCCTCGTCAATGCTCAGGACTTTGATGGAGGAAAAGTGCCCGGATGGATGATGCTTCTCGCCAGGCAAAAAGCTAAAATGGAAGCAGAGAGCAATGAAGAAGTGGCTTAATGAAGAAGTGGCTTAAAGTAGCTTTCACAATAGCGCCGCAATCCGAGTGATCTAAAGTGGGCTTGGAACGCCATAAAAAAATCCCTGAGCTATGGCTGCACCGGAGCCCACCGCAAGACCATGATCTTCTTCTGTTTCAACGCCTTCAATACAAACCAACGCGCCGGTTTCAGCAATTGTCCGACAAATGGTGGGGAGAATGATACGCCCAACGGGATAAGCTAGGAGCTTTGCGTCTAGTTTTACCTCGTCTGGCGTTAGCGCCATCAATCGAATGAGATTCGACTCACCCTCTCCGAAGTCATCAATTGCAATTCGATAGCCGCAAGCGCGAAGCTCGCTACAAGCTTTGCGCATCTGTGCGACTGGTGGGCCTGCGTATTCAAGAATCTCAATCGTGAGTGAGCCTTGAGGCAACTTCAAACTCTTGAGAAGCGCAAAGACATCGCTATCGATAAGCATGTCGGGAGGGATGTTGATGCTGACGTTTGGTGACGCTCCGCGAATCACAACATCGACCGCGGCTCTGAGTACAGCTTGCGTTGTTTCCATCAACAGCCCGCGGAGGTTGGAGCCATCCATGCCGGCAAATATTGCGCCTGGTGCCACAAGAACGCTGTCATGCTGCTCTCTGAGCAGCGCTTCGTGACCGATAATGACCCCGGATCCGAGGCAGACCTTTGGCTGATAGTGGGCGATAAACCTCGGATATTTTCTGAGCACTAGATGCCGATCCCACAATCAATCGGTGATCCAAGAGTGGATATATCGATAATTCCCATTGATGGATTTCGCGGCCTCGTGATGTGAAATATGATGCCAGTTGAGCCTTTCGTTTCAATGACTTTCCAGTTTATCTCACGAAGCTCTTGAAGAGCGGCACGCACAACCTTTACCCTCCTTTTTATTGCCTCGCGATTTGGGGGGGTTTTTTCCTCGGGATAAATTGCAGCAATCATCCGATCCAGCCCAACCCTGACCGTCGCATCTATGTCGATAAACCCACAAAGATAGTTATGGATAAGCACTGCCGCCTCACGCTTTAGTGCTCTTAGCTCTGCGAGGTTGATGACGGTGTGCTGCCCCTGAATGGCTAGCGATCGGATAACGTGGGGCTCAACGGAAATCAACATTCGCGATTTGAATTGATCGGGGCTTGCATTCTCCGATAAAGCCATCACTTTAACTTCCATTGCCTTGATTAGGGGCGAAGCATTGCTTTTGAAATTTATCCTCTTTTTTCCGTCAGGATGAGAAGGATCATCTTCTTCCGCCGTGATAAAAAACTGTACCGATGATCGCTCTAATGCTGCGATGGCGGCGGCAATTGCCTTGTAGTTTTCCGAGGATTGAGAAAGACCTGATGCTGATGCAATATCTCTTGCAGAAAGAGTCACATGAACAACGAGAGGGTCGCTAAAAAAGTGAAATGTCTCGTCAATAACAGCGGGAACATTCACTTGAGGCTTGTAGCCGACCGCTGAAGAAATATTCGCTGTTGATGTATCGGATTCCATTCCGTATTCAGGGAGTTCTTTGACCCGCGCCGGGTTTCTTGTGGTGATAAAGCCAAGGATTGCGTGCATCACTCTCAACTCCATCGCACCCAGGGTGAACGTACCGTCGATCTTAATTTTTACCTCAGTGATCCTTCCTCCCTTTGGCTTTGGAATCCTATCTACGGGTATTGAAGCGGTGGTGACAAAGCCACGAGTAGGGCCTGATACGTCACCTAAGATTGAGCTTTTGGTGTTGATTCGATCTGACTTTGCGCCCTTCATTCTGTATATGGAAAGGCCTGCGGCATGGTGCGAGCGCGGATGCTTGGCTATACCCGGTAGCTCTCGCTGCTTGAGCCCGCTACTGGGCTTTGATTTTGAGGCTGATGGTTCAGGTTCTTTTTTCATAGCTCACTCGTTCACTGCACGCCGCATTGAGACGCCTCCCAGTCGCGCGAGTGCTCCGGCTCCCACTGATTGCGCATGGGCAGTACGAGTGCCCTCCAGAGCCCATAGGTTGGCAACACTGACCAGTAAATCCGCTTGGCCGGATAGAAGTCCCGGATGACCCCATAGAACCCCATCCTCATAGCAGACGCTTAGCGCGATCATGTGTCCGCGCCATTCAACAATATCTGATTCGAAAGGCCTCGGGTAAACGCCGCCGCGGACCAGCGGACGCCAGTTGCCGATTGGGACGGGAAGCCGAGAGAATCCGACAGCAGGCAGGCCGGCATCGAGGGCAATGATCGCGTTGTCGAAGAGCCCATCACTCCGCCGCGATGTTGCGCCAACCCACACATCGGGTCTGCCTTTTGCGCTAGTCACTGGCATGAGCATCACTTCGTCCACTGCGGAGACGTCGTGTAGGATCGATTCGGGAAAAATGACCA
>QLUN01000149.1 GCA_018725455.1 Chloroflexota bacterium | reverse complement strand
GGTGATTGTAGTCCACATAGATGGAGACGATCTCTCCTTTTTCTGCTTTTTCCGTTGCCAAAGAGGGTCCTAATAATGATGACTCACACTGCGGCTATTACCCCGGCCACAATGGTCACCATCACCTTGCCCCTCAGCGTCATTCCCGCCAGCGGCGTATTCTTGCCGCGGGAGGCGAACCTGTCGGGACCGACGGTCCATCTGGCGTCCGGATCGAAGATGGTGATGTCTGCTGCGGAGCCTATCTTCAGGCTTCCCGTGAGTCCTGAGCCCCTTATGATTTGCGCCGGCTGATAGGTCAATCTTGAGACCAGTGTTCCCAGATCGATCTCACCCTGGTGTACCAGGGACATCAGACTTCCCAGAGCTGTCTCTAACCCACTAATGCCGAAGGGGGCCTGATTGAAACTTCGTGCCTTATCTGCCTCCGTGTGGGGTGCGTGGTCGGTGGCGATGACATCTATGACGCCTTCACGGAGCCCGTCGACCAGAGCGTTTCTATCTTTCTCGGTCCGCAGAGGTGGACTAACCTTGGCGTTTGTTCCGCGGGTGATGACCATTTGCTCGGTTAATGTCAGGTGGTGGGGAGTGACCTCAGCGGTAAGGTTGATGCCCTGGATCTTGGCCTTGCGGATCAGCTCTACCGCGCCAGCGGTGCTCACATGGGCGATGTGAAGCCGGCCGCCGGTTAGTCTTGCCAATTCTATATCGCGCGCTATCATATGTTCTTCAGCAGCGGCGGGGAAGTCGATGGTCGATAGTCGATAGTCGATAGTCCCCCACCCCTCCCCAGGACTGCCGACTGCCGACTGCCGGCTGCCGATTCGGGACAGTGTCAGGTCCTCGCAATGATCAATGATGGGCACGTCCAGAATTTTGCTCTGTTCCAGAGCCTGGCGCATAATTTCGCAGTCCCAGACCGGGTTGCCGTCATCGCTGAAGGCGACGACCCCAGCCTTATTTAACTGGGACATCCCCACCAGCTTCTTTCCGCTGCGCCCCTCGGTGATACACCCTATCGGAAGAACTCGAACGACAGCTTGAGTTGTGGCTATCTTCTGGACTTGTGCCACTACGGCTTCCGTATCTATGGGTGGATTGGTGTTGGGCATGCAGCAAACGGTGGTAAATCCCCCTCTGGCGGCAGCCATGGTTCCGCTGGCGATGGTCTCCTTCTCCTCAAATCCTGGTTGGCGGAGATGGCAGTGCAGATCGATGAAGCCCGGACAGACAATCATCCCTTGAGCCTGAAGTACGGATAGTCGACAGTATCCCGCCCCTCCCGGACTGCCGACTGTTGCCCCGTTGTACAATGGGGGCCGACTGGTTTGACCGCCGATCTGCGCGATCCTGCCATCAGCGACCAGGAGATCCCCGATGCAATCCATCCCCTGCGATGGGTCGATTATCCGTCCGTTCTGGATGAGCAGATTCATCTGCGGTGATTATAACACCTTGCGTGGCCGCTTCCAAACCGGTCGACAGTCGATAGTCGATAGTCCCCCTCCCCTCCGCTGACTGCCGACTGCTGACTATTGACTATTTGACTATTACTCCCGCCCCTCCTTGCATTTCGCCCCACTTTGACTTAAAGTAGGTGTTGGGTACCCGATCAAAGGAGATACTTTAGATAGTGGTTTTAAAGGCCAAATAGTCGTTCATGCATTATCTGGGATTATATTCGCATAGCGGACAACTCAGGACCAGCGGAGCATTTGCCACATTGATAACAGGAAAGCAGATCCTGCCCGCTGATCCCCTCGACCTTGACTACGAAGCTGCCATGTAGTTTTTCTGAAGTAAGTTCGACTCTCATCATCTCATCTCTGATGCCTTTTCTCTGTGGTGGAGTCGATAGACTGGGATGACCTCAGCAGCGCCCAATGTATCACTTTACCATAATCACAAGTAATGCGCCAACGCGGTTATCATTCAGCCTCGGCAACGTCTTGTGGCTGATTGCTGAACGCTTATCTTTATTCATCGCCATGCTTCTACAACACCGCTTCTCTATGCCGGCTAGCATGGCACTGCAGGTTGACTGCTACCGGCAGGCTGGCAATATGGCAGGGGAAGGTCTCAACGTGCACCGCCAGGGCAGTTGTCCGCCCTCCAAAACCCTGGGGACCAATGCCCAGGGCATTGACTCGCTTAAGAATTACTGCCTCCAGCTCGGCGACCTCAGCGTCAGGACTCGGTTTACCTACCTCACGAAGCAGAGCCCTCTTGGCCAACATCATAGTCATCTCCGCCGTGCCCCCGATCCCCACACCAATTATGACCGGGGGGCAGGGATTACTACCCGCCTCATCCACAGCATTCACCACGAACTCAATGATACCTTGCCTGCCCTCTGCCGGTTTGAGGGCGGTAAAACGACTCATATTCTCGCTGCCGCCGCCTTTGGGGGCCACGGTGATCTTCAGCTCTTCTCCCGGCACGATCCGGGTGTGGATCACGGGAGGGGTATTATCCTTCGTATTGACCCTCGCGGAGAAAGGTTGTTCCACCATCGACTTTCGCAGATAGCCCTTCTCGTAGCCTATCTTCACGCCTTCCGCTACCGCGGTGTAGAGGTCGCCTCCTGAAATGTGTACCTCCTGTCCCAGATCAAGAAAGACTACCGCGGTGCCGCAGTCCTGACACAGGGGAACATGTTCTGCCGCCGCTATCCGGGCGTTCTCCAGAAGCTGATCCAGCACCTGTCGGGCAACCCTGGACTCCTTGCCGGGCCTTAAAAGGGCCGCTACCACATCCTCGCCCAGGAAGAAATTGGCCTCCTGACACAAGCGAGCTACGGTTTGGGTGATATCTGCTGCCTGAATCTCTTTGATCCCAACCATCGTTATCTACTTCTCCAAATTTCATCAGCAATGCTATGTGTGATTCCCGCTTGTCACCAAATGGAGTTTAATGTCCCTTGCGGGTTTCATGCTGCGTGATGAAAGGCTAAAGCCCTAATTACCGCCAGAACATCATTCCGGCCCACATTGACGCCGGTTTCGAAGTTGATCGCCGCAACCGTTCCAT
>QLUN01000148.1 GCA_018725455.1 Chloroflexota bacterium | reverse complement strand
CCGGGTTCACCTTCACCCCGCTGCCGCTGTGGTATTGATGAAATAGCATCTGGGGAGCTCCGGCGAAGGCCGGAGTCTCCCCAAATATAAAGAAAGCCATCCCTATCAATCCGCGGTACCAAAATAAAAACCCAAAAAGGAGGCATTCATGAACAGGAAATACACCCTAAACATCTTCGCCATCCTCATGACCGCCCTGCTGATCTTCAGCGGGAGTGCGTGGGCGGCGCCGGCTCCAGTTCCAGCCGGAGAGCACGCGGAGAACGCGGCAGCCTGGGCCGAGGCGCGAGTAAACACCGAAGGGTGGCGGTGGGGATGCCTCAATTTTGTTGCCAATGCCTATGACCTACAGGGGGCGGGATGGGGGAGAGCCATTGATCTGGCGAACGACCTTACATTGAACCCTTCTTCACCAGAAAACGCTCCTGTTGGCGCACTGGTATTCTGGGGTGGTGCCCCCGCTAACGGGCATGCTGGTCATGTTGGGATTCATGTGGGGGCAGGATATGTAGTTCATGCAATCGGTCCTACTGCCATGGAGACGAGGGTGCAAAAGCATAATCTGCGCGGGCTCCAGGGCAATGGCAATTGTCTGGTTGCAGCAGCCCCCTATATTGGCTGGGCATTGGCTCCTGATGCCTGGCAGGTAGGAAAAGGAGGAGGTCGCAACCCAGACTTTTCTGGTTATGTCACCATTAATGGTCAAGGACTTGAAAATGTCTTGATAACTCTCGAGGGACCAGTTAGATTCGATTCCTTCAACAACGAAACGGTTGTGGTTAGAACTAATGCTGCTGGGCGCTACGAATTCTGGGGGCTGCCCAATGGTCGTGAGTACACTATTAGTCCGAGTAAGCAAGGTTATACTTTCGATCCCCCCCATTTTTCTGGAGCACCACCTGCTACTATTCCTATTGATTTTCTTGCCACAGCAGATCCCACTCCTGTTATCACTATAGCAGTAACATCTGAGGGTTACGACAGGATGCAAGATGTCCTGGACTATATTGGTCGCTATTATGTCACTATATGTCCCAGCAGCTTAAAAGACTATGATTTTATCCGTCAGTTCAGTGTAATCTTTATAAACTGCGCCGGGGGATTAGAACCTATCGCTGCAGAGGCTACTGAGAGTTTAAGAAAATATGTAGACAACGGGGGCATAGTATATGCCTCTGACTGGGCTTTCACATTCCTGGAGAACTCTTTCCCAGGTTATGTCAGCTTCGTCGGATATGTTGGAGAGGGTGACCAGGATGTAGATGGGGATGTAGTTGATGCTGGATTAGCACATTATTTGGGAACGAACACCATACCGTTGCACTTTGACTTAGGGGGATGGGTTCCCATTGAAAGCGTGTCCGACGCTGTTAGAGTCTATGTGAAAGGGGACGTAACCTATTGGAAGGGCAGTCCCACCAGAGAAAAGGCAGCTATGGTTCGAAGTGGAGCCACGATGGCACTTGCCAACAGCGGTGATAGTATAGTAACAGAGGAAAAGCCAATAGTTATTAGTTTTGAATATGGAAGTGGAACAGTAATATTTACCTCGTTCCATCATAGAGCACAGGGACCAATGGCGGCGAAGCTAATGGAGTATCTTGCTCTCACCGCGGTGACAGAGCATTTAGCCAAGGAAAATAACAAGATATTGGAAGGTGAAGGATACGAGGTAGTAAAGGATGTTAGGGGTATGCTTGACCAAGGCGAAACCGCAACCTATACATACCAAGCAGAGGAAGGAGAGAGCTTTAAGATAGTTCTGAATTGGCCAAGTTCAGTCATGAAACTCTCGGTATATAGTCCTGACGGGGCACTCTATGATGAAGTTGAGAGCGATACCCCGCCAATTGGGATTACTGTCGTAAAAGCAAAACCAGGAAACTATACTTACGCGGTAACCGCAGTATATGTTCCATACGATAACTATGAATGGGCAGTGAGTGTCGGCAAGGTCCCCTTTGCCTTTGAGCTGACGGTGTACCCCGATGCGGAAACCGTTGTCCAAGGTGAGGAGATAACCGATATTATCGTTACCGCTGCCCACCTGGCGGGGATAACCGAGGAGGTTACCCTTACTTATGAATTACCCGCGGGTGTGGTAGGGGTTACTGTTACCTTTGAACCTCAATACGGCGAGCCCACCTTTGAGTCCACCATGACCATTGCTGTGGCCCCCACCGCCACGGTGGGTACTCATGCAATCACCATCATCGGAACGAGTGCTGGTGAGGTGATAGAAGAAGTCACCTTGACCCTGACGGTGGAAACCCTACCGTTTGACTTCGGCCTGGCAGTCGAGCCCACGGCGGCTACCGTTACCCAGGGTGAAGAGGTAACCGATATCGTTGTTACCGCTACTCACCTAGCAGGGATAACCGAGGAGGTCATCCTTAGTGCTGACCTACCCGGCGGAGTAGAAGGGATTACCATTACCTTTGAACCCGTCGCCGACAAGCCCACCTTTGAGTCGCAGATGACCATTGCTGTTGCCCTTGATGCCACGCTGGGTGAGCATGAGATCACCATCATCGGAACGAGTTATCCTGGCGAGGTGGTAGAAGAAGTTGCCTTTACCTTGACGGTCTTCACCGGCGACCTGGCAGCGCTGATAGCTCCGCTCAAGCCCGGCGGGATCCTGGAGTTGGGGCCGGGCATCTTCAAGGGCGACGTAACCATTGATAAGCCAATCACCATCATCGGCGTCCCAGGGAAAACGACCATCCTTGGTGGCATTCGCATTCTCCCGCTGGCCGGCAGCCACGTTGCCATCGAGAACCTCATCATCACCGATTACACCGATTTTGGCATCTGGATCGAGGAGGTGAAGGCTGATGATGTCTTCATCATTCGTAACAATGTGATTCAGGGTGTAGCGGGAAGCTTGATCGGGATAAAGGTTGACGTGGTAGACGCCGAAGGCAGCCTGACTATCGAACAGAATACCATTACTGGTAACGAGACCGCTGGTATTAAGCTGCTGGCCGATGTAGATGCTGCCACTATTCAGCTCAATGACATCACCGGTAACACGGTTGGACTGGAGCTAGCTGCGGGCGGCA
>QLUN01000147.1 GCA_018725455.1 Chloroflexota bacterium | reverse complement strand
AGGAAAGATCTAACCCTTCAGGGATTTCTACTCCAGGTTTACCCCAGTGAGGATTCTTCCAGATGTAGCCACCCTTGTAACGAATGATGTTCTCCCCATCAATCTCACCCCACCGCTCCAAATCCGTTGACCCACAGTTAGGACATTGAACGGGAGTCTTCTCACGCTTCCCGCGTAGGGCCCCGCCTGTCACACCGTAGAGATCCCCAACACCCTGGAAGTGTTTCATGTGTTTGACCAGCTCAACACAGACAGATACGTCATCGGGCCCCTCCGCGTAGAAAGGCAACCCGGTGAATTGGAGGAATCGTTCCTTAGCCAGCGCTTCATTCTCCGTCGTGCAGCTTGGCTCTGAACCTAACGCGCCACCAGCGACGCACCAAAGTACCTTCACCCGCTCCCTGGTAAGGCGGTCGCAGGGCATCAGCACGTGGAACACCGGGGATGACAGACCGTTTCCAATGCGAGGCTGAAGGCCATACACATAACCACCAATCTCCAATTCATCCGCGATCTTCTTCACCACCTCACGACCACGATTCATTTGCGCCCTGGCCTCCTCCACGCTCCCCACGAACTCCGCCTTCATTTGTAATGACACCAAACTTAACACCTCATACACCTCCAATTCTTTATGCTCCTCCAGGAATCGCATGCCTAACGCACGTCGGCAATCCACACACAGACATGAATGACATCTCATGCTTGTGGCCACCATGACCCCACACCCCTGGCATCGGAAGGTGCGCCAGTTCTTCCCGCACTCATCCAGCTTCTCCTTAGTCCCATCCCCCCACCCCTCGACCACCCCCAACACCCGCTCCCACATCGCCAAACCCTCGTCCGGGAGGTTGTTGCTATAGTAACTAGAGCCATAGGCAACAACCTCCTTTTTGACCAGTCCGTCCCTCGGGTTGAGGATCTGGCTCACGTGACCTGACGCGCCACACCCAAAACAGTGGTATACCTTTTTCTCTGGGTTGACGAACATTGAAGGGTGGCGGTCCTCATGAAATACGCAGAGGTATCTCCACTCGTTCCCTGATCGTTGCCCTTCTTGACCCCAGACCCTATTGACTTGCTCGATGACCTCGGGGTAATTCATTGTTTGATACATTACATCCTCCTGTTGTTATTATTTGACATACTACTTGGTTTATGGTATGATGAAGATGAGGGTCATGTCATAGTTGACCTCCTTTCAAGTAATATGAGCCAGAGAGTTTTGCTCTCCTCTCCTGGCTCATATTATATTTTATGGGGTCGGGAAAGTCAACCCCTCCCCACCCGGGCGGCCGGGGCGCTACGCGCCCCTGGGGCTTCGCCCCGTCAGCCGCCTTCGGCGTCTGCGGCCGCCAGGTCACTGCCCATCCCTACCCCTCCCCCACCCCGCTGACTGGCAATCCCCTGTTCACCCCTCACCCCATTGCCAGTCAGCCCCTACCCAGGTTACGCCCTGCTATTATAGCTATTGCTCGGCAAGCCGCCCAGCGCACGGCCCCTGGTAGGAATCTCCCTTTTCCGCCGTGCGCTGGTCTTGCTTTCCCCACCTCCCCTTCCCCCCCACGAGGCGGCCTATTGGGAAGTAATAGGAATGGCCCTTGCGGCATGGTGGAGTTCGCGCGGCAATGACGGGTGCTTATTGGCATGTCCGACAGGTATAGGTTGCCCCTTTTGGCGACGGGGGCAAGCACAGTCGTCCGTTCCGCCTACGTCTAGTGGTTGCCACTGGTAGAGGGTTAAGAATTTAACACCATCAGATTGCAACCTGACCTCGCTTCATTACGCAGGCTTCAGTCCTTTGTGTGCTAATGCCCCCTTTCATTCTAGTGACGAGCAACTTATAATAGAGGTATGACGGTGTGGGTAGTTGAGATCATACCTGAGCGATTGTTACATCCGGAGCGAGCGTTAGAGTTTGCGTGCTGGTTACGTGGGCTGGAGCTTCATGAGGACGACAAGAAGCAGCTCGTTATAGCCTGGTGTGATCATGTTGGGGTCCCGTTAAGTGGGGATCTGGTATTACGAGCTGGGGCTCGATAAATGAGCAACGAGCGATGGGTCCGGGGCAGGTATCCGCATATGAAGGTTTACGAAGCCGAGATATGGACGAGGTTTCTGAGGCAAACGGAGCTGGAGTTTCTTGATATCACGTATGATCTTCATTTAGGGAAGGGTGTCCCGTGGTTACCGGTAGAGCCGGAATATATGAAGCGGCTAAAGCTTGCGGTAACGCGAAAGAGGGTAGATGCGGTGGCGGAGACTGCGGATGATGTCTGGATCTTCGAGGTCAAGCCTCGGATTGGGTTATCGGCGTTGGGGCAGCTACTGGCTTATTTTGAGCTTTACCAGGGGGAGTATGGGGGAGAGCAATCGATCATGTTAGGTGCGGTGGGGTATGACATTGAGCCGGACATTCAGGAGACGTTCGAGTTACATGCGGTAAACACCTTCCTCGTGACCCGCGCGGGTTAGGATTACGCACTGCGGTGCGTGCCCTGGTATTCCGAAACGCTTACCCTTGTCGTCTCTCCGGCTCACTAGCAGCGGTCGGCGCTGCTCCCTTTAGGGGAGAGCCTTTCGGAATACCAGGGGTTCAAGGGTCCGTCGTTTACTACAGCCACCCCACATTGGGCAAAGTTTCCAGCTTCGGGGTTTCGTTTCCTTGAATGTGTTATCCTCCCGGGGATTTGACATAACACCCCAAAATCAGTCCGTGTCTGTCCAGAATCTTGCTTCCCTGGACTGTGTTGTTTTGAGGCTAATCTTGCTCGAAACAGTCCGTCTGTGGACTGCTACGGACACTTGACAACCTTTGCCGAAGGTGGTATACTAGGAAGTGAAAGGAGGGAAAAGAGCAGGCCGGATACCGGCCCACCAAAAAAGGAAAGGAGGAAAAGATAGGGCTATGTGGTACAAACTAGGTCATGACCTCACCTTGCGGATGACGCATGCTGAGGAGAGGGAAGCTTTTGCCCGAATGGATCGCTATGGCTTCTGGGATGGTTCTTGGTGGCGACCCTCCAGCAGAGAGGAGCAACGAGCTGAGGGGCGCATACGGA
>QLUN01000146.1 GCA_018725455.1 Chloroflexota bacterium | reverse complement strand
TTCGCTCGATACCGGCGCGATTGTCTTCCCCGAAGGCGCCAATGCGGTAAATGACGTAGTCGATATCTTCCAGGCTGACTTCTGAAAGACTCAGAACAACCTGACTGTTTGAATAGCGGGCCTCGGGCTGGCGGCCCAGATCGAGGACAACTTCCAGTAGCTCGTTGCGGTCTTCCTGACGCCACAGGGGTTCAGCGACATGCGGAGGCAAAATACCCAGTAGTATGTCTAGATCATCGGTGATTATCTTGTGCATTAATCCACAACGCCCAAAAAATAGGAGTGAAAACGAGAATCCTCGGTCAGTTCCGGATGGAAGGCGGCAACGACGATATTCCCCTCTCGGGCAGCGACGGGTTTGCCATCTGGGAGACTTGCCAAAACCTCCACACCACGCCCGACGCCCTCGATGCTCGGGGCACGAATGAATATCGCGCGGTAGAGCGGGTCGCCAAGCACCGGTATTTGAACATCGGTCTCGAAGCTATCCACTTGACGACCGAAGGCGTTCCGCCGCACCTGGATATCAATAGCGGCGAGGGAATAACCATTGAGCCCGATCACCTGTTTGGCCAACAAGATCATACCAGCGCAGGTTCCCAAGACGGGAAGACCATCTCCGATCAGCCTTTGCAGGGAGACATTAAATCCGTAAAGCTGCATAAGTCTGCCGATGGTGGTACTCTCACCGCCGGGAATCACCAGCCCATCCACCCCCTCGAGTTCCTGAGGTAAGCGCACCGCTATGGCCTCAGCTCCAAGCCGGCGCAAGATCGCGATGTGTTCGATATGTGCCCCCTGCAGGGCGAGAACGCCGATTCTTTTCATTTCTTTATGGCCCCACTCACAACTCTAGCCATTCCTCTCTCGAAATACCTATCTCGTTGATGATCTCACAAATAAGGCCGACACTTACGTCTTTTCCTTTATGCATCGGAATCGGGATGATTGTCCCTTTCTCATGGTGAAACATTTTGGGATGTCTTCCTCCACCTACGGGACCTTCAAAACCGAACTTTCTCAACCTGCTAATTACCTCTCGCGGCTTAAGGGGGTCTGAGTCTCGACATCTCTTCCCTCGATGGGCATCCCCTCCGAGAGAGGGATATCAAACCCCAACTGAAGTGCGAGAAGCGTGTTACCCTCGATGACATCCCTTAAATTGCCCCTTGCCTCTTCAAAGGAATCACCTTGAGCAAAGAATCCTGCTACACCAGGCACCTTTCCGATCACCACGCCATCCTCATCTCGATGATACTCAGCCTTATGCAAAGCCTCCTTGATGTAACGGGATAGTGAGAATACCCGCACTTTTACTGCGCCCATATCTCCTTTTCTCAGCTACAGACGCTATCTAATTGGTCGAAATCCCCAAGGTTTCAGGCATTCCTACCATCCCCTCGTAGCGAGTATCTCCCCCGGGGGAATGGATTTTATCTCCAGTCCCGGCATAGCCTTTCCCAGACCCCTGGAAACCTCGGCAATAATCTGAGGATTATTATAGTGTGTAGTAGCCTGGACGATGGCTTTAGCCACGGCCTCGGGATTGGAGGACTTGAAAATCCCCGAGCCGACGAAGACCCCTTCCGCCCCCAACTGCATCATCAGGGCGGCATCGGCGGGAGTAGCCACACCCCCGGCTGCGAAGTTCACCACGGGAAGCTTTCCGGTCAGGTGTATCTCGTGGACCAATTCGAAGGGGGCACCGAGCGACTTGGCTTCGCTCATCAGTTCACCCTCAGTCATGCCCTGAAGCTTGCGAATATATCCCATCACCGCCCTCATGTGTCTTACTGCCTCGACGATGTTCCCCGTCCCCGCCTCCCCCTTGGTCCGGATCATAGCTGCACCTTCACCGATGCGACGCAGAGCCTCGCCTAAATCACGGCAGCCGCACACAAAGGGGACCTTGAACTCATGTTTCCAGATGTGATGTGCTTCATCGGCCGGGGTGAGCACCTCGGACTCATCGATGTAGTCCACACCCAATGACTCTAACACCTGAGCCTCGACAAAGTGCCCGATGCGACACTTGGCCATCACTGGAATGCTCACCGCCTCCATGATGGCCTGAATCACCGTAGGGTCAGCCATTCGAGCCACCCCGCCGAGGGCTCGAATATCGGCGGGAACCCTCTCCAGAGCCATCACGGCACAGGCACCAGCCTCCTCAGCAATGCTGGCTTGGTCGGGCGTGACCACATCCATGATCACCCCGCCCTTCAGCATCTGGGCCAATCCTGCTTTCAGTATCCATGTACCCTTCTCCATCTTAAATCCCCCCTTGACCGGTGATTGGTGACTGGTCACTAATCACTCGTTTGCGGTCCCCTACAGAAATATTTTACAACCACAGCGAGGGAAATGCAAGCATAACTACACGGGTTCAACGTTCAAGGTTCAATGGTTAGGTAACCCCCAACCCCGAACCGTGAACCCAATACGTGAACCTGACAACCTGAGTAGTTACATGCAAGCATTGTTAGAATCGGATGTGATATAATCATAAGTTGTCAGCGATCAGCTATCAGCTATCAGCTTTCAGGGGTGGGGAAGAAGCTGAGAGCTAAACGCTGATGGCTGACTGCTCAATATCATGCACCGGTTTCATATTTGGACAATTGGGTGCCAGATGAATAAGGCCGACTCTCAACGTCTGGCCTCCGACTTGCGGCGACTTGGCTACGAGCATACTCCAAGGCCCGAGGAGGCCGATATCATCGTTCTCAATAGCTGCGTCGTTCGACAAAATGCGGAGAACAGGGTGATGAACAAGCTGTCAAACCTGAAGGCGCTCAAGAGAAAGCGCCCCGATGTCACCCTCGCTCTCACCGGCTGCATGGTCGATTCCAGGGTTGATGACTTAAGGAGCAACTTCCCTCACGTTGATCTCTTCCTGAGGCCACAGAATTTCGATGAGTTGCTGGCTTGTGCCAGGGGACGCTCTCTATCCCCGGCACAAGCTCTCCCCCTCCCCCCCACCACCTTCGTCCCCATCATCCAGGGCTGTAATAACTTCTGTTCCTACTGCATCGTCCCGTATCGGCGGGGCAGGGAGAAGAGTCGCCCCCTGGCGGAGATCA
>QLUN01000145.1 GCA_018725455.1 Chloroflexota bacterium | reverse complement strand
GATATCGGCGTTGTTCGGCAGGCCACCCCTGCCTATCCCCCCGTTTCCCGGGGTCGAAGCCTTTTGTAGTGCGCCGCCCTCAGGATCGCCACCAGGCAGAGATCTCGAAGTAAAGCGACTTTTATAGAGGGCAGCATCGAGCCGGGATAAAGCAGCAGACGAAGAAGGATTAAGCCAAGAAGGGACGCCCTGAGTCAAGAGTTTGTCAAGAAGCGGTTTTTGTTGTATACTAGTAATTGACATCGAAGTCCTCACCTTCGATGCTGCCGTTGCAGAAATCCCCCCACAGAGGGGATTTTTGCTATCTAAGGGCAGCTATCAAATCTTGGCTTTCGAACAAGTCCTTCAGCTCTTGTTCCACGCCGTTGTATCTCCTCAAACATCTTTTGAACAAATCGCCATCAACAACGCCACCAGACGCTCCGGGACATTCACAAAAAAGTCCCCATTATAGCCACAACAAGAACATGCCAGGGTAACCGCCCCCTTAAAATCAGGCTTAAAGTGTGGAGTGTCCTTGTCAGGATGAGAATGACCATAACCCTTTGCCCTGAGTCGCATTTTACTACACTTAGGACACCAGCCACTCAATTCCACCTTATTGCCGTGCATCGTATCACCAATGCGATAGCACGGCGTCCAGTCAACCCATTGCCAACAAGACTCGTCCACTACCTCCCCCCGGCAAGCAGAGCAGGAGCAGCTGCTTCAAGCTCCTTAAGTCTACCTTCCAACTCAGGAATCATCGCAGGATACAGAGAACGAAGCGCGGTCATAGCCCGCTCCGTCTTTGCAACCCAGCCGTCAGCTTCAGCTTCAGGACAGCCGATAGAAACCAGTGATTCCCGGTCCACAGGGAGCACACCGGCAGCACCTTTCACGTATATCCTAGCGTCCCACTTGATATTGCGACCGAAGTCCTGAATTATAGGGAGGAGACAAATATGTCCCTCCGGAAACGTAACTTCCATGTCCCGCAACGACCTTAATTGCTCGACCGACCATCTACTTTTCATCTTTAACACCCCCTCCTTTGAATTCACTTAACGCATTAACTACCTCATCCATCTTTAAAGGCAGCCCCAAAGCCTTGTTAATAAACTCTATCGGATTGTTCAGGATAGGGACTGGAATTGACCTCACCAGCTCCTCAAGAGCAGGACGAATCCTCTCACCTTCAACTACAGGATCATTAGGACGCCTCACATGCCACTCACGAACCCGATATCCCCCCCGCTCCATAACATCGCCCAACTCATCGACAATGTCCTTTCTACCCACCAGGTGAACCGTAGAGTCGCCGTTGGAGTCCTCAGTCTTAAAAACCCTGGCACTCTTGCCAGAGTCAATCCCTTCCCTCTTGGCTATATCCCTGGTAGCCACACCTTCCACAAAATCATCATAAGACGACCGCACCGGTGGCAACCCGCCAGGTTCCACGACCAGCTCTTTCACCAGCTCAACAGGCCAAACTTTATGTTTACCTTCACCAACCATAACTACTTACCTCCCTTCCAGCTACAGGTTTAATCTCGCGCTGATAGAGCACCTGAGACTTGCCTCCAGCCATATCAAAATCAACGGCAGCCCGTTCAATCGGACGCCTGCCAACACGCTCAAAGTCCTCAACCCACATACCGCCGCCCAGATAATGAACTGGTAAAGAATTAAGAACATCACGCAGAGAGATAACCCGCATACGAACCCATCTACCCACCGCGGCCGTCAACCGAGCCGACACCACACCCACCAACCCAGGCTCACGAAATTCCATATCCTCCACTCTCATCAATGGACTATAAGCAAAGCCCTTAAAACCCAACGCCTGAACAGACTGACCCAAATGAAAGTCATCGCCCCGCTGCCGCCTCCACTGCTTAGGCGACAGTTCCCAACCACACACAGGACACCGACCCTGAACAAACATCTTTGCCATCATCAACTCCTTCATTACAACTATAATAACATTTACACATTACTTTGTCAATAGGTATATCCCCAGGGGGAGTAGTAGGGATAGTAAATGTTTACCCGCTGTCAGCAAACTCAAAATAACCGCCACCAACGGGCTTTAACATGCCCGCCGCTTGCCAGATTTTAAGCCAGGTGATATGTAAAACACCACAGAAGATATCCCAGTGAATAGGCGTCCCACAGTGAGGGCATTTCCCAGATTCCAGGGATTTCAGATTGTTCATACTATTTTCACCGCTCATCTCCCAAACAAGGTCGTCTTCCCACTTGCCCCAGTAATTAGCATTCTGAAAGTTAAAGAGTTCCTCTGCCAACCAGGGATCCCAGGATAAGTCCAGAAAAGTTGCCCGAGTAATATATTTCAGCTTGTGAACCATCTCAGCCACCGATTGCATGTAACTGTAATTCACGATCAGGTCAGGCTCCCCGAGAAACAGACGTAAATATTCCTTGATGGCCTCTAAATGCTCTTCTTCCAACCAGGCAGATTCTACCAACACATTAAGGTGGGGATTGAACTTGTCGCCACGCTCACCAAAAAAGTGCCATCGACGCAAACCCCGGTCGTAACAAAATAACTGATGGAACGCCCACTTTACCAACTTGCCCATATCAGACATAGTTTGCTTCGAGTGAAGCTTATGACGGCTAGCTACCGGCCACTCAATCACAAAGTAGCCCATATACCGCATTCGCTGGGCTTTCATCAACCAGCGGGCAAACCGCCGGTTGTGGATCCAAGAACCTATTGCCCCACAAACCGGGCACCACTCTTTGCCACACAAATGAACCTTCGCAAACCGATGACAGTTCTCGCATTCCCCGACAGAAAACCACTTAGCGCAGTCAGGCCAGGGCAACCCGGAAAGCTTCTCCGAAGAAGTGTCAACATGTTCGTTATAATAAGTTTCTGAAGCTAAATCCGAAGAAGCAGCAGCAGCATCGGTGATAGCCCCACCCCCCCATACATCCGTCCCATCCGCTTTCCGAGGGGAAAGTAAAGGCGCCGCCAGCTCCAGTGACGGCGCCTCCCTCGTGTAAGCACCCCGGATATCGGCGTTGTTCGGCAGGCCACCCCTGCCTATCCCCCCGTTTCCCGGGGTCGAAGCCTTTTGT
>QLUN01000144.1 GCA_018725455.1 Chloroflexota bacterium | reverse complement strand
ACCCCAGGAATCCGGCGGTGATCGCCGATAATGTAGGTGATAATGTGGGCGATATCGCCGGTATGGGCGCCGACCTCTTCGAGTCCTATGTCAGCGCTATCGTCGCTACGTTCACAGTAGCTGTCGCTGCTGGGGTGGCCTTTGATTCTCATCTGGCTTTGCTGCCGTTCGTAATTGCTGCAACCGGGATCATTTCCTCGATCATCGGGACCTTCTTTGTCCGAGTCGGGGAGCAACTTAAGATGGAAGCTCTGCTCATGGCGTTGCGGCGCGGCGTCTGGGTGTCTTCCATTCTGGTTGCCGGCGCTTCTTATCTGGCTATCCATTTGATGGATGTTGATGGTGTCATAGAACGCTTTAATGCTGATTTTATTGCTAATCCTGAGAATGTAGATAAGGTCTCGCAATTCCTTGGGGTTAGTGGTCTGGACATATTCCTCTCGATCATTGTCGGACTGGTGGCGGGCGTCTTAATCGGGCTGAGCATCGAATACTATACCTCTTACAGCTACCAGCCGACGAAGTCCATTGCCGAAGCTTCTCAAACCGGAACCGGCACCCTTATCATCCGTGGGTTTGCCACCGGAATGCTGAGCACGGCGGCCCCGGTCGTATTCGTAGTGATTGCCGTTCTGGTCGCTTATGAATTTGCTGGTCTTTACGGGGTAGCCATCACAGCGGTGGGTATGCTCTCTACGCTGGGGATCACACTGGCCACGGATGCCTACGGGCCGGTCGCCGATAATGCCGGCGGCATTGCGGAACAGGCCCATCTGCCGGCGGATATTAGGGAAAAAACGGATGCCCTGGACTCTATGGGGAATACCACTGCGGCTACGGGCAAGGGTTTCGCCATTGGCTCGGCTGCACTTACCGCCCTTGGCTTGACTGCCGCCTTCGGTGGCCGAATGGAGGTTTTGGGCCATCCCCTGGACATGAGCTTGCTTGATCCGAGGGTCATCTGCGGCATACTGATCGGCGCCGTGGTGGTTTTCCTCTTCAGCTCGCTGACCATGAATGCCGTAGGCCGGGCAGCGATGCTGGTGGTCAATGAGGTGCGCCGCCAGTGGCATGAAATAGAGGGGATCATGACCGGCGAAGCCAAACCAGATTATGCCCGGTGCGTTGACATTACCACCAGGGCAGCCCTGAAGGAGATGATCCTCCCCAGTCTGATGGCGATCGTCGTTCCTGTTGCAGTGGGAATGATTCCTTTCCTCGGCCCCGAGGCACTGGGAGGGCTGTTGATTGGCGCCCTCAGCTGCGGCTTTCTGCTGGCGGTTACTATGGCCAATGCCGGCGGGGCCTGGGACAACGCCAAGAAGTATATCGAGTCGGGACACCTCGGCGGTAAGGGATCGCAGCAGCACAAAGCGGCGGTGATCGGGGACACGGTCGGCGATCCGTTCAAGGACACC
This sequence comes from Chloroflexota bacterium, assembly GCA_018725455.1. GTDB lineage: Bacteria > Chloroflexota > Dehalococcoidia > SZUA-161 > SpSt-899 > BS503. The sequence goes on along the minus strand of QLUN01000144.1, from coordinate 1,676 downwards.
TCCGGGCCTTCCTTGAACATCCTGATCAAGCTGATGGCTACAGTGTCGTTGCTTTTCGCCCCAATCTTCGCCGGCATGATGTAAGTGAGTATCGAGGGGGCGCTCAGAACTCAGAACTCATTTGTTCCAGTTGCTGCAGTGCCTTCCTGGTATCGCTGGCAAGGCGTGCGCTGTCGGAATTCGCTATCCGATACTTAAAGAGCCAGTAAGTGAACTCGTTAAGCTCGGTGAGGGTAATATTCTCGCACGGAGGGCAGCCAGCTTCCTGCCTGAAGCGCTCAAGGAGGACCGCCTCGCCAAAACCGTATATCCGCTCGAAGACATCGCCCCTGCGCTGGTGGTGACCAATCCGCTCCTTCTCTATTTCCATCTCAATAGCGAGATGCAGGGCTCGCTCCACTGTAATGCCGTAGAAATAGTTCAGATGAGCTTGATATTTCTCATTTCCGATGAGCCCCTTGAATTCGCCGGCGGAAAGCTCGATGGGCGGCTGGCCGAAGAGCAGCTCGACCCTTTCTTTTTCGGGGATGAGGCTGCCGATCTCCGCGGTCAGGCGTTCCGCCAGTAAGAGCCAGTCGAAGGCCTGGCCGGCGATAAGGTATCGGTAATGACGCCCTGCATAGGTCTCCTCGGGCAGGGTCCAGAGCGCAATAGCCTCGAGCAAAGAGATATACCAATGCTTACCCTCTGCTATCGATTGCTTCAGGTGTCGTATGGCGTCAGCATCATGACTTGCCATATTCGTCCCCACATCATAATTATAGCCCTCATTGAGCATCAGGACAACGTCGGCGATAGGTCATAGGCGATGGGCGATAGGGGCACCTATTATCCATAACCCATTATGTCTTGACAAGGGGTGTAAGATGTTGTAGAATTCTAGATACAGGGTGCAAGAAACAAGATGCGGGGGGGGAGGCGGGGGAGTGGCGACTGTCAATTAGCGACTGCCGACTAAAAAAGTGGAAGGAGACTCTAGACTGCAGACTCTCGAACTGCGGAGGTGTTATAAAATGATTGAGATGAGCATTGACAGCATACGCGTGAGTATGATGAGTCATCAGCGTGTGGTGATTCTGAGGGAAAAAGATACGGAGCGTTATCTCCCTATTTGGATCGGCCCTGCTGAGGCCGATGCCATAGCGATCAAATTGCAGGGGGTCATCCCACCCCGCCCATTAACCCACGACCTGCTGGAATCGGTCATCACTAAGCTGGGGGCCAGTGTAACTTCGGTCATCGTCAGCGATCTCCAAAATGATACCTTTTTCGCCAAGCTGATCCTCGATGTGAAGGGAAAACAATTGGAGCTGGACTCCCGCCCCAGCGATGCTATGGCTGTCGCAATACGGGCGGATGCCCCCATCTATGTCGAAGAGGTGCTGCTGGATCGAGTAGGGATCTTGATCGATAGTGAGACTGGGAAACCTATACCCCTGCGTAAGAGTGGCAAGGGTGAGGCTACCGAGGAAGAGTTGAAGAGCCTTTCCGCCTTCCGCGATTTCATCGATAACCTCAACCTAGAGGACCTCGGCAAGAGATAGCCGATAGTCGATAGTCAATAGTCCCCCCACCCAGCCACCCCTGGCTAATGACTGCCGACTGCTGACTATCGGTAATAGGTAAGTTTTTCCAAAAATTATGCTTGACAGGTTTAATGAAATGTGGTATAATGA
>QLUN01000143.1 GCA_018725455.1 Chloroflexota bacterium | reverse complement strand
ATTACCCAGGGCCACCGCGCTTCAGGGGCAGCCACAATGAGGCATATTGCAGACAACACGGAGACCATCCCTAACTGATACCACCATCTCTTCCTGAAAAGTACGGACCACCTCCACGCCGCCGGACTGAGGAGAAAAGAAATCCCGCTAAAAAAATTAAACAGCCCTATAAATAGAACTACATCGATTATCATCTCTATCCTTCATATCCGGGCGATTCGCCTTGCTGAATTCAGCGATGCTCTCGCGATATCGCTTTGCTTGCTGCGACAGGACATCCATCACCGCGGCGTCATCCAGGGGATGTCGTTTGGCGCTCTCGGCGTTCTTGATCGCGGCCCGCGCCATACGAAGCACCGCTATTTGCGCCTAATCCCTAGACTTCATGGCAACTTTGAGATCGGTCGCCAACCTACCCTGCAGCGTCAAGCCTCTTGTCCCCCCTGAACTCTGCTATCTACCAAAGTAGGCGCCACGCGAACTTCTGCGGCTCTTGCGCTTCTTGGTTGCGCTTTTCCTCTTGCGCTCGACCGAAGGCTTCTCAAAGTACTCCCGCCTGCGAAACTCGGAGAGAATTCCATCCTGCTGTACCTTCCTGTTGAAACGCCTGAGCGCGCTTTCGAGCGACTCGTGTCCCTCTATTCTTACATCAGTCAACCAGCATCGCCTCCCCCCATGTTTTTCTACATAGTATAAATTCAGTGGCAGAACTCCCCAGAACAAGAACATTATAACCATTCTGAGGCATATCTGTCAAGAAGAGTTAGGCAATGAAAAGTCAACTATATCATCACCTTCAGTAGCGACCGTTTCTCTATCCATTTCTCCTCCCCTCGATAAAAGCAGCCAGATGACACTCCTTCCCTCTCTGATGTCTGTCTTCTAAGAGACCTGCCCCTGTTTGGCCAGAACACGGCGCAAATATTGCCCGGTGGAGGATGCCTCAACACCGGCCATCTCCTCAGGTGTTCCGGTGGCTACCACCCACCCACCCCGATCCCCCCCACCGGGGCCGAGGTCGATGATCCAGTCGGCGCATTTGATCAGGTCCAGATGATGTTCGATCAGAATTACCGTATTCCCGGCATCAACCAGGCGCTGCAGCACATGGAGAAGATCGGCCACATCATGGAAGGAGAGCCCCGTGGTGGGCTCGTCGAGAAGGTAGAGCGTCCGGCCGGTGGCGCGGCGGGAGAGCTCCGTAGCCAGCTTTACTCGCTGCGCCTCACCACAGGAGAGGGTCGTCGCCGGCTGCCCCAGTCGGATATAACCCAGCCCCACGTCCTTGAGCGTGCCCAGCCTGGACTTAATGGCAGGGAAGTGCTCAAAAAAGCCATCGGCTTCCTCGACGCTCATCTCCAGAATCTCGGCGATGTTCTTGTTCTTGAATCGAACCTCAAGTGTCTCGCGATTATACCGTTTGCCACGACATATCTCGCACGGAACCGTAACATCAGGCAGGAACTGCATCTCGATCTGGATATACCCCTCACCACGGCAGGCCTCGCATCGCCCGCCCTTGACATTAAAGGAGAACCTCCCTGGCCGATAGCCCCGCACGCGGGCCTCCGGGACCTGAGCGAATAGCTCTCGAATAGGGGTGAAGGCACCGGTGTAGGTTGCTGGATTTGAACGCGGCGTGCGCCCGATGGGCGATTGGTCAATGTTCACCACCTTGTCAATATGCTCGGTACCCAGGATTTCATCGTGATCGCCCGGCCGATCCTTAGCCCGATAGAACACCTGGGCCAATCTCTTATGCAGGATTTCATCAATAAGGGTGCTCTTCCCACTGCCGGAAACACCGGTGATGCAGACAAGCATCCCCAGAGGGAGGGCAACATCGATGTCCTTGAGATTGTTCTCCCTTGCTCCTTTGATGATCAGTTGATTTGGTGACCTCTCGCGCCGCTTTTCGGGAAGAGGAATCTTCTTCGCTCCAGTCAAATACTGCCCGGTTAGTGACCTGGGGCAGCTCATAATCTCCTCGATCGGCCCGCTGGCCACGATTTCTCCCCCGTATTCTCCGGCACCGGGGCCGAGATCGATGATCCAATCGGCGGCACGCATCATTGCCTCGTCGTGCTCCACGATTAGAATGGTGTTGCCCAGGTCTCGTAGACCTTTAAGGGTCTCGATGAGCCGTGACCCGTCGACCGGATGCAGCCCCACCGTGGGCTCATCACAGATATAGAGCACGCCCATGAGTCCGCTCCCGATCTGAGTGGCCAGGCGAATGCGCCCCGCCTCCCCGCCCGAGAGCGAGCCGGAGGGCCGATCCAGAGTGAGATAATCAAGCCCCACATTCATCAGGAATCCCAGGCGGGCTCGGATTTCCTTCAGGATTTGGCCAGCGATCGCCTGTTCGCGTGGGCTCAGGAGCGGTTGGCAGTTGGCAGTTGGCGGTTGACAGTCCCCTGACCCCCGACCCCTGACCCCTGACCCCTGACTTGATCCTTCGAGAAGCTCAACCCAGTCCAGCGCCTCGGCAATGGAAAACGAGGTCACCTGATAGATATTCCGCCCCCCGATGGTTACAGCGAGGGATTCAGGTTTCAGACGCTGCCCCTCGCAAATCGGGCAAGGTCGGGAGCTCATATAACGCTCGATCTCGGAACGCATCCAGTCACTCTCCGTTTCGTGGTAGCGCCGCTCGAGGTTAGGGATCACCCCCTCGAAGCCGTTGAAGTGCTCCCGGATACCAAACCGGGTGCGCACTTTGACCGACTCCCCCCTCTCCCCGTAAAGGATCAGGTCAAGCTGTGTCTCGGTTAGATTCTTCACCGGGACACGCGTGGAAAATCCATATTGGTGAGCCAGATCGTTTATCTGATAGGCATACCAATTGCTCATGGAGCCGGATTTAGCCCAGGGCAGGATGGCTCCCTCAGCCAGCGAGAGCTCTCTATTGGTGATCACCAGGGCGGGATCGATCTCTGTTTTCACGCCCAGTCCAGTGCAGGCCGGGCAAGCCCCATGGGGGCTATTGAAGCTGAAGGTTCGTGGGGCGATCTCCCCGATACTTATCCCGCAGTGGGGACAGGCGAAGTGCTCCGAAAACAGGAACTCCTCTCCATCGACGATGGAGATCAGCACCACCCCTCCCGCCAATTTCAGCGCCGTTTCCACCGAATC
>QLUN01000142.1 GCA_018725455.1 Chloroflexota bacterium | reverse complement strand
GTGTGGTCCGGGTCGTTAACTCGCTGAATCAAGCCATCGAAGCCCTCGTTTCGTGGTTGATCTATCCACTCATCGCTGTCATGGTGGCGGATATTGTCGCCAGGTATTTCTTCCTGAGACCCCTGATATGGGCCAGGGACATATCCATATGGCTATATGCCGTGCCCTTCATGCTGACCGTCGCACATTACTACAGGAAGAGACTGCACATCTCGTGCGCAGACCTGGTATATAGTTTTCGCATGACGGAATCTCAACAAGCAATCATCGACTTTTTCCATAACCTCATCCTCATCGCCATCGTCGGATTCCTGTTCATGCCTTCCTTGCAGGCAGTGCTCTGGTCCATGCGCATAGGGGAGATGTCTGCCGTGACCGTCTGGCGACCATTGCTGTGGCCGTTTCGCGCCGTCATACCGGCGACCCTATTCTTGCTCGGAGCCCAGGCCCTAGTCGGTCTCATCGAGGCGGTGGGAACACTCGTGAAAGTAGATAAAGCATGAGCCCCCAGTTGATAGTCGCCGCGATGTTCCTCGCGCTCCTGGCGGGCATAGGCGTCGGGATGCCCGTTGCGTCTGTGCTGGGCGGTCTCGGCCTGTTCTTCGGCATGGCGATGTGGGGGACACGCTCCGTTCACATCCTGATCTCGGCCATTTTCGGCGTCATGACCAGCGACGTGCTGATAGCATTGCCGCTCTTCGTCTTCATGGGTTCTATGATGGGAGCGTCCGGCGTGGCGGACCGGCTCTTCATGAACCTGCGGATACTGCTGGGGTCGATGCGCGGCGGTTTGGGCCTCGTCGCCATAGTGTTGGCCACGGTGTTGGCCGCTACAACTGGCATAATCGGCGCCTCAATCGTCATGATGGCTACGCTGGCGTTGCCGAGCATGTTGAAAACGGGCTACAATAAGCCGCTCGCGGCCGGGATCATCTGCGCCGGTGGCAGTCTCGGAATACTCATCCCTCCGAGCAACATGCTCATCCTCTACGGCCTGGCGGCCGGTGTCTCCATCGTATCCCTGTTCGCAGCTGCCGTGGTGCCCGGGCTCCTGCTTTCAGTACTGTACATGGCGTACGTGGCAATCCGGTGTCACCTGAACCCCGAACTCGGTCCTCCTCTACCGCCGGATGAAAGGCAGCGTATACAGCCAATCCTGTTCATTCACGACCTCCTGGGTTCGCTCTTGCCCCCGGCTTTCCTGATCATGGCCGTGCTCGGGACGATATTCCTCGGAATAGCAGCTCCAATTGAAGCGGCCGCCGCAGGCGCCCTCGGCGCCACCTTGCTGGCGATTATGGGACGTAGACTCAATTATCGGACTCTGAAAGAAGCCGCTCTCCATACGGCGCAGATTTCCTCCACTATACTGTGGCTGGTCGTGGGAGCGAGCATGTTCACCGCGGTCTTCCTCGCGCTGGGAGGTGGCGTGGTAGTCAAGGACGTGATGATGGGTATAGCAGGCGGTAGCCCTGCGGTCGTGTTACTCATAATGATGCTCATCCTGTTCGTGCTGGGCAAACTGATATGCTGGGTGGGCATCCTGCTCATCGTCGTCCCGATATACACGCCGATCGCTACGGCTCTGGGTTTCGATCCGCTCTGGTTTGCGCTCCTCGTATGCGTGAACCTCCAGATGTCGCTCCTGACTCCGCCTTTCGCTTACTCGATCTTCTACCTGAAGCAGTGCGCTCCCCCGGAGATGACTCTCGGACACATATACAGGGGCGTCTGGCCGTTCATTGCCCTTCAAGCGCTGGGACTGCTGATCATCATAATTTTTCCCGACCTGGTGCTATGGCTGCCTCGTCTATTATTGGGCCGCTGACCCTACCATCTGGGGATTCGAGGCCGGCCTCAAGGCGGCGAACACCCGAGGGCGATGTTGTCGGCTATATCACACACGAAGACCCCGGGTGAGGTCTTCCCCCACCCGGGGTCAATACGTTGCGGGGGGTCAATGCGTTGCGGGGCCAAATTACTCCCACGGATACAGCGTTTCCATAAACTGCCGGAACTCCGTACGGAAGGTCTTGAGCGACTCCCATATTTTGGCAAAATCCGGGTCTTTCGCCGCTTCCTCGTCGAGGATCCCGTCCAAGGTTGTCCGGAAGGTGTCTATCAGTTCATCCGAAACTTGGACGAAAGTAATGCCTTTTTCCTTAAGCAACTGGAGAGCTAGCTTGTCGAGCAGCAGCAGTTCGCCGTGACCCGTCTCAATATGGCGCAGCATCGTGCTCGTGACTATCTCTTGGAGCTCCAGTGGGAGCTCATTCCATCTATCCATGTTGATCATCAGGTCGTCGTAGATCACCGGGGCGCGGGCTCCGATCATGGCGTACCTGGCAGCCTCGTGGAACCCTACGGCCTTGTCCTGCATGAGTGCGCCAAACTCGGCGGCGTCAACAACGCCCTTCATCAATGCCGGGGGAGTCTCGCCTCCGGGTATGAAAGTGGCTGCAATGCCCAATTTCGTGAAGGTGACCAGCGAGAATCCGGCAGCACGCACCTTGAGACCCTCGAGATCATCCAAAGTCCTGATAGGCTTATGGGCCCAAAGGAAAGTCTCGGGCGGCATGGGAATGGATGGCATCCAGTGGATGTTGTATTGAGCGTACAGTTCCTTGATCAATTCCCAGCCGCCGTAATTATGGAGCCAGGTGGTGAATTCAAAAGCGTTAAGCCCGGACGTCTGCCCGCAGGAAAGAGCGAGCGCCGGGCGTATGCCTCGCCAGAATGGTCCCCACATGATGGCTCCGTCGAGCGCGCCCCTCGAAACTGCGGGGAACACTTCCATGAGTGGAAACAACGTGCCGACGGGGTGTACGGTAATCTGCAATCGTCCGCCGGAAGCCACGTTGACATCATTAGCCCATTGCTGATGCAGCCGAAATGCAGGATGAGCAGCAGGTCCGTGCATTTGGATGGTCCATTTTATGGGTGCGGGAGGAGGCACTGGTACCTCCGGACCCGGAGCCGCCGGTGGTGGCGGACATCCCATTGCAAATACACTAACCACCAGCAAAGTGATCAGCAGCAGTGACATACTAACTTTCAATTTTGACATTTGCCTTTTTCCTCCTTTATTATACCCTCATTGGCTTAGAACGAATTCTGTTGATGTTATGTTCTCACCCCCTTTCCGAGGCC
>QLUN01000141.1 GCA_018725455.1 Chloroflexota bacterium | reverse complement strand
GTCATCTTGCCATGCCTCCCAGCATTGCCCTCAGGAGACCAGTCTCAAATTCTCCTGACGCCTCATAGGCCAGGACTTCGGCGCTGTCTTGGCCCACCATCCTGGCTATCGCTGGCGGCAGGTCGAATACGAAGGAAGCCTTTACCGAAAAGACTGCCTTCTCTCCGTTCTCAATACGCGGCATAAACAATTCGGCCACCATCAGATTATTATCCAGAGAGAGTATAATTTCCACCTCGGTCGCCGAATTAGGTAACAACTGGTATTCCTTGGCTAATCTTCCATCACCCAGCGACATTTCGTTAAGTGTGACCTCGGCTAGCGCCCTGGAGATGGTGATTGGAAAGGCGCTGTCGTTGAACACCTGGGCCGCAATCCTCAGTTCCGTCCTCTCTTCGGTGACCTCCCCCCAGCTAGCGGAAATAGACCCGATAACCATCTGGAAGGGCACATCCTCCCCGAAGGGGACTATTTCAGTCATTTCTGCTTTCTTCAGTATGCTCTCCAGGCTACCCAGAAGGTTGGTCCTCAAGGTTTCCCTATGCGGAGGAAACCGAAAGGTGAATTCCGTTATGATAAGGTCGAAGACCACCTTTCCTACCAGCGACATTTCGCTTACCTCACCTCGCTTGAGGTGCTCAACCCACATCGCAGGAATCTTCCCCACCTGAATCATGGTTGATACATTTATGGGAAACTCCCCTTCGGTCTTCATCTCCAGCTTTTCGGTTTGCCCCTGTGCCACCTTGATCCCGGCCATGAATAGTTCGGTTTGTACCCTCTTTACCGGCAGGATAAAGGGGTTTGGATTGTAGACTATAATCGTGGTTATGATTTCGGCTGTCTCCGAAGTGACCTCGCCCCACTGGTGAGTGACGCTTCTGACCTCCGGCCTCTGAGGAATCCTCGGTGGCGCTGGGCATCCATAGCCGATGATGGAAACAAGCAAAAATATTACCATCAACAAGCCGATTGATATTTGCTTGCTCATTTTTCCCCTTTCCTGAGTTTCGACAAGCCTGTCTTCGTCATTCTCTGGTGCGGCTGATTGCCAAGGATGATTCACCCCGTTAGATAGCGATCGTCTAACGGGGTGAGACCATACCTCACGCGTCCCTTACAAGTTCAGCGTAAGGGACAATTCTCACCTATGCCTCCGATGTAAGATTCTCTGAGGATTCTGGTTTTTTCATCCCTACCAGGAAGAGACCGGCACCAGCCGCCATAAACAGGATGCTGGTGATAATCATATATGTCTGTAGCCAGCCGATAATTTCGTCGATCCTTCCACCGATTTCAATTCCGACGATGTCTGCCGATATCCCGCGCAGGTCACCTCCAAGGCCGCCAAGATCAGCCTGTGCCCCCTTAAGAAACGCCCGGGTGTCCGAAATGCCACCGAGGGCAGGCTGCTTCAGGTCCCCAAGGCTTGTTCTCGCTGTGCCGAGGAGTTCCCGAGTACCTGCAATGCCTTCAATGACTGGGCTCCTCACATTCTCAACGCTCCTTTCGGTTGCCTGGAGAGCTTCCCTGCTCCCTGAGAGGCCATCGCGGATAGGCCTCTCGGCGGCCGCAAGGCTCGTTCTGGCCCTCCTCAGAAGTTCCCGGGCACCTGCAATGCTATCGAGGGCCGGTTTCTCCAGGTCCGCAAGGTTTGCTCTTGTCAACTTGAGGAGTTCCCGCGTCCCCGCGATGTTATCCGCGGCGAGTTGTTTTACATCTCCCAGATTGATCTGAAGCATTTCCATGAACTGGGCGGTGTGGGTGAGGCTGACCAAAGCCACCTCCAGACCTTCTATCACTGGCGCAAAGGCCAGTGCGAAATCCTGCGGAGTCAGGCGCCATATAAGGTCATACTGCCTCAATCGGTCTGCCTCAGCTCGAAGCCAGGTAGCATCGAGTCCCGCAGCTTCAACCGCATCAGCCCAGGCATCGACGTCGTCGGCGGTCATCTCCAGTGGAAAGAGCCTCAATGGTGCCTCACGCTCCTCCAGCTCCTCCAGAAGGCCGGGCCAGAAGTGGAGCCAGGCGGAGGCCTGAGCAAGGCCGGCTGAAGCAAGCTCCAATTTCCCTATGGCAGGATCAAAGAGTTCGGCGATTTTCTCCGCAGTGAGGGGCAGGATAAGGTTCTCCCGCGCCCAGCGATCTGCCTCATCTCGAAGCCAGGTGGCATCCAATCCGGCACCCTCCAGTAACACGGCTGTGGCAATAAGGGTCCCCGGCCTGACCTCTCGGGGAAACAGCGGCAATCCCGGTTCTATATAAGCTGCCCAGTCTCGAAGCAATGCGGCATCAAATCCCAAAGCTTCGATCCACTCAGCCCAGCCAATGAGATCCTCGGTCCGTATTCCCACCTCAATCGGGTCGAGCAGCTCCTCTGTGGTATCCCGAGCGGCTCTTACGCCGGCGGTCATATCGGCCACTGTTCTCTCGACGTCGGCCAGGACAGCGTCTGCCGGGGCCACTAAGTGGGCGAGATCCTCGGCCCGGATCTCTACCACCCACTGCTCCAGCATTTTCGTTAGGCTGTCCCGGGTGAATATCAGGCCGTCCCTATTCTCAGTTACTATTCTCTCGGCATCAGCCAGCGTGGCACCGAGGTCCCTCAAGAATATCAGGGCTCCATCTAGGTTAGCTGCGGCCACGCCATCCAGATCAGCCAGCGCAGCATCGAGACCGCCCAGATACTTCAGGGTGGCATCTATCGTATCACCTAGCTCCCTCTCGGTGACAACCAGACTGGCATCGAGGTCACGCAGATATCTCACGGTATCATTTATGATACCTATCTGCTTCTCCACCCCGGCTAAGGTGCTATCGAGGTCGCCCAGGAAGCTCAAGACACCATCTAGGGCACCCGGCACCTCTCCCCCCGCCCTAGCCAGGTCGGCATCGAGGCCGCCAAGCTGCCTCACGCTGTCATCAATGGTATCACCTATCGTCCCCGCCACGTTGGCTAACGTGGGGTCTAAGTCTCCCAGGAAAGTTGCCGCCCTATCAGTCGAACCAGCAACATCAGTCAGCATGCCTGCGGCGTCCCCCACAAGCTTATCGATGTCTGGCACCCGAGCCCTGACCGGTGCGATCAAAGCTACGGACAGGATAAGCTGAATCAACCCCACCACTACCAGGAATGTCCCCACTCCCATTATTGCTTTGCGCATGTTTTACCCTCCTTT
>QLUN01000140.1 GCA_018725455.1 Chloroflexota bacterium | reverse complement strand
CCAAAGCTTCGGTGTCAGGTTTGAGCCCCGGACATTTTCGGCGCGGAATCACTAGACCAGTGAGCTATTACGCACTCTTTGAATGAGTGGCTGCTTCTAAGCCAACATCCTGGTTGTATGCGCAATTCCACATCCTTTTCCACTTAACCTGCACTTGGGGACCTTAGCCGTTGGTCTGGGCTGTTTCCCTTTTGACTATGAAACTTATCTCACATAGTCTGACTCCCAGGCTTAAAATTCCATGGCATTCGGAGTTTGATAGGGTTCGGTAAGCTTGTTGGCCCCCTAGCCCATTCAGTGCTCTACCTCCATGGCTTATATCCTGAGGCTAGCCCTAAAGCTATTTCGGGGAGAACCAGCTATCTCCAGGTTCGATTGGCATTTCACCCCTATCCAAAGGTCATCCCCTACTTTTTCAACAGCAGTGGGTTCGGGCCTCCACTAAATTTTACTCCAGCTTCACCCTGCCCTTGGATAGGTCACCTGGTTTCGGGTCTACAGCAACATACTATGACGCCCTCTTAGGACTCGGTTTCCCTGCGGCTTCGCACCATCAGTGCTTAACCTCGCATGCTACCGTAACTCGCCGGTCCGTTCTACAAAAAGTACGCGGTCGTGCTCATATGGCACTTCCACAGTCTGTAAACATAGGGTTTCAGGTTCTATTTCACTCCCCTCCCGGGGTTCTTTTCACCTTTCCCTCACGGTACTAATCGCTATAGGTCACCAGTTAGTATTTAGCCTTGGGAGGTGGTCCTCCCTGCTTCCCACGAGGTTTCACGTGCCTCGTGGTACTCTGGATACGGTCTTATTCCTAATTCAGTCTTCGCCTACAGGGCTTTCACCTTCTTTGACTCAGCTTTCCAGCTGATTCGACTGACTTCCTTGAAACGTTGTTGACCGCTCCGCAACCCCGTACCGGTAAACCGGTTCGGTTTGGGCTCTTCCCCTTTCGCTCGCCGCTACTTAGGGAATCGAGGATTTTCTTTCTCTTCCTCCGGGTACTTAGATGTTTCAGTTCCCCGGGTGTGCCTCACATACACTATGTATTCATGCATGCGTTCCTGGACATTACTCCAGGAGGGTTTCCCCATTCGGACATCTGCGGGTCAAAGCTTGTTTGCAGCTCACCGCAGCTTTTCGCAGCTTACCACGTCCTTCGTCGGCTTCTGGTGCCTGGGCATCCACCCTATGCTCTTTATAGCTTGATCTTTAATATTTTTACTTTGCGAAATTGCAGTTAGTCTTTTTGACTACCCTGCTTTACTATATTTCTTCATTTTCTCGTTAAATTGCGTTATGCAGTTTTCAAGGTGCATCCATTTGTCCCTGAAGACTCCTGGAAACTGGATAGAGTTTGAAGTTTGGCATCCTTTGTACGCTTCGGCTGCTTGGTTACTCCCTAGAAAGGAGGTGATCCAGCCGCACCTTCCGATACGGCTACCTTGTTACGACTTCGCCCCAGTCATTGAATTCACCTTAGACGGATATTATCCGGTTTTGGGTGCCCCCAACTTCCATGGCGTGACGGGCGGTGTGTACAAGGCCCGGGAACGTATTCACCGCGACATGCTGATTCGCGATTACTAGCAACTCCGACTTCATGTGGGCGAATTGCAGCCCACAATCCGAACTGAGACCGGTTTTACGAGATTCGCTCGGCGTTACCGCCTGGCTGCTCTTTGTTACCGGCCATTGTAGCACGTGTGTAGCCCAGGACATAAAGGGCATGATGATTTGACCTCATCCCCACCTTCCTCCGAGTTGTCCCCGGCAGTCTCCCTAGAGTGCCCAACTTAATGATGGCAACTAAGAATAAGGGTTGCGCTCGTTGCGGGACTTAACCCAACATCTCACGACACGAGCTGACGACAACCATGCACCACCTGTCTCCTCTGTACTGCCTTTCGACAGTCCGCGCTTATCTCTAAACGATTCAGAGGGATGTCAAGTCCTGGTAAGGTTCTTCGCGTTGCTTCGAATTAAACCACATGCTCCGCTGCTTGTGCGGGCCCCCGTCAATTCCTTTGAGTTTCAACCTTGCGGCCGTACTCCCCAGGCGGGATACTTATTGTGTTAACTGCGGCACAGGGAGGGTCGATACTCCCTACACCTAGTATCCATCGTTTACGGCGTGGACTACCAGGGTATCTAATCCTGTTCGCTCCCCACGCTTTCGTGCCTCAGCGTCAGTGTCGGCCCAGAAAACCGCCTTCGCCACCGGTGTTCCTCCTGATATCTACGCATTTCACCGCTACACCAGGAATTCCGTTTTCCTCTTCCGAACTCAAGCCCTGCAGTTTCAAATGCACATATACGGTTAAGCCGTACCATTTCACATCTGACTTGCAAAGCCGCCTACACACCCTTTACGCCCAATAATTCCGGACAACGCTCGCCCCCTACGTATTACCGCGGCTGCTGGCACGTAGTTTGCCGGGGCTTCCTCCTTGGGTACCGTCTTCTTCTCTTCCCCAAAGCCAGAGCTTTACGACCCGAAGGCCTTCGTCACTCACGCGGCGTCGCTGCGTCAGGGTTTCCCCCATTGCGCAATATTCCCTACTGCTGCCTCCCGTAGGAGTCTGGGCCGTGTCTCAGTCCCAGTGTGGCCGTTCACCCTCTCAGGCCGGCTACCCATCGTCGCCTTGGTGGGCTGTTATCCCGCCAACTAGCTAATGGGACGCGAGCCCATCTTGTACCGGTTAAAAACCTTTGACCGTTCCAGCATGTGCTGGCTCGGTTTTATGGAGTATTAGCAGCCGTTTCCAACTGTTGTCCTCCCGTACAAGGCAGGTTGCTCACGTGTTACTCACCCGTCCGCCACTATTCAGTCGTCGGTCGTCAGGCAACAGCCGTCAGGATTTATGCGTTTCTCCTCGGGTTTTAACCCGGAATCATTGCTTTCACCCCGACGTCCGACGTCTGACGACAGACGACTGAACCGTTCGACTTGCATGTATTAGGCACGCCGCCAGCGTTCGTCCTGAGCCAGGATCAAACTCTCATAAAAAAATTTATGTCAATGTTTGACTTGGCTATCATTTGTTACGTTCGCCGATCGTTCTCAAAAAAATGTTCAATTCTTCAACTCTATCCACTTTCCAAGGTCCACTGCCTCTCCCCAGAGGCGACTTTTCCTATTCTAGCAGCATCACTATACTCTGTCAACATGTTTTTTTGTTTTTTT
>QLUN01000014.1 GCA_018725455.1 Chloroflexota bacterium | reverse complement strand
GGATTTTCTCTTTAAGAAACTCCCTGGCTACCTCCTGAACAAGTTTTATGCCAAAGGCATTATGAGGTCCAATTCCCTCGATTTCCTGGAGTTGCTCCGGTGGTGCTTCCAGAACACCCCGAAGAGTCTTGAATTTTCTGATGGCCTCTTTCGCCGGCTGCTTGCAGTCCTTGCGAGGGGTTCCCAGGGCGAGCAGCAATTCAACTATCTCGTAATCATGAAACCCCGAAACGCCGCATCTTATGAATTTCTCGCGCAGCCTCTTGCGGTGACCTTCCACTTTATCCCCCGGTTCTCATTTAGGACTGGTGACTAATCACTAATCACCAATCACTAATCACTCGTTACTACTGCCCCCTTTCCTCCGTCTTATTGGGCAAGGCAATGGTGGCGACGGAATCCCCATTGGCGAGTCTTATCGTCCTCACCCCCTGGGTATCCCGGCCCACTCGCGATATCCCCTTCAGTGGCATGCGGATGATGATCCCATTTCTGGTGGTCACCATCAGTTGCTGAGAGAGGTCAACTACAGCCGCCGCCGCTACTGGCCCGGTCTTTTCATTCACGCGATGTGCCCGGATTCCTCCTCCGCCGCGCAGTTGCTGTCGATACTCATCGACCGGGGTGCGCTTGCCATATCCATTGGCAGTAACGGTAAGCAGAAATGCCTTCGGACGGATGATGTCCATCGCGATAACGTTATCCCCCTCCTTCAGACTTATACCCCGTACCCCGCCGCTTGCGCGCGACGCGGTGCGCAGCTTACTCACGGCGAATCTGATTGACTGCCCATCCTCGGTGACCACGATGGCATCGTCACCTGCGGTGGCTGTCTTCACCGAGACAAGCTCATCGCCCTTCTCGATGTTCATAGCAATGATGCCGGTACTGCGGATCGATACGAATCCGCCAAGCTCCGACTTCTTTACCTCTCCCTTTCGGCTGGCCATTAAAATAAATCCATCCGGGGGGAAATCAGAGGTGGACATTACTGTGGTGACGCGCTCATTGGTCTCGATTGGTATAAGATTGATGACCGGAATACCCCTGGCCTGGCGGGTGCTCTCCTGCGGAATCTGATGGCACTTCAGTTGGAATACCCGTCCATGATTGGTGAAGATCAGCAAATCGTCGTGCGTGTCGGCAACAAGCAAGTGTCGAACATCATCGGCCTCTTTGACCTTCATGCCGCTAACCCCCTTACCACCACGACGCTGGGTGCGGTAGGCTTCACTTGCCAGCCGCTTGATGTATCCTCGACTGCTAATGGTAATTACAACCTGTTGGTGCGGTATCAGGTCCTCGGCACTGAAATCTGCCGTCCCATCTTCGCTTATCTGGGTGCGGCGCTCATCGCCGTACTTCGACTTGAGCTGCGCAACTTCTTCTTTGATGAGGAAATCAATCTTCTTCGGATTCGCCAGGAGGTCTTCGAGATACGCTATGGACTGTAACAAAGCAGCGTACTCGTCGTTGATCTTCTGCCGCTCCAGCGCTGCCAGTCGCCGCAGTTGCATATCCAGAATTGCCTGAGCTTGTAGCTGGGTCAGATCAAATTCTCCCATGAGGTTCTTTCGGGCTACATCGGCGCTCGACGACTTCCGAATACAGGCAATGACCTCATCGAGGCGATCCAGTGCGATTTTGAGGCCCTCGAGAATATGGGCTCTTTCCTGTGCCTTTCTCAAGTCGAAGCGAGAGCGACGGGTGACGATCTGGTGTCGGAACTTGATGAATTGCAGCAGGGCGGTCTTGAGATTTATTACCCTTGGCTGCCCGTCGACAAGGGCAAGCATATTGACAAAGAAGGAGGATTGCATCGCAGTGTATTTATAGAGATTATTCAATACTTGGGCAGGCTGACCGTCCCTCCGGAGCTCAATGACGACCCGTATCCCTTCCCGATCGGATTCGTCGCGAACCTCGCTGATCCCGTCAATTTTCTTGTTCCGCATCAACTCCGATATTCTTTGCACCAATGCCGCTTTGTTAGTTTGATAGGTAAGTTCGGTGAGTACTATCTGGTAGCGCCCCTTACCCACCTCCTCAATATGGCTCTTCGCTCTGAGGACAACCTTTCCCCGCCCGGTGGCGTAGGCATTCTCAACGCCTTCACGCCCCAAGATGAGTCCGCCGGTGGGAAAATCCGGCCCCGGAACGAGTTCTCTAAGGTCACTGACGGTGATGTCGGGATTGTCGATAAGGTTGGTGATGCCGTCGCATATCTCTCCCAGATTGTGTGGCGGGATGTTGGTGGCCATACCAACGGCAATGCCCGCTGCACCGTTTAGCAGTAGAGAGGGCAATTTGGTGGGAAGGACCGTCGGTTCGTGAAGAGAGTCATCAAAGTTAGATGTAAAATTGACGGTATCCCGATCTATCTCGGCCAGCATCTCCTCGGCAACCTCGGCCAGGCGAGCCTCAGTGTAGCGCATTGCTGCTGGAGGATCGTTGTCCATGCTCCCGAAATTACCCTGTCCGTCGACGAGCCGGTACCTCATGGAGAAGTCCTGGGCCATTCGCACCATGGCATCATAAATGGGGGCATCGCCGTGAGGGTGGTATTTACCCATGACCTCACCCACAATGCGGGCGCTCTTCTTATGGGGGCTGTTGTGAGCAACCCCCAACTCATTCATGCCGTAGAGAATCCTTCTCTGCACCGGCTTTAGCCCGTCGCGGACATCGGGGAGAGCACGGGAGACGATCACGCTCATGGCATAATCGAGATATGCACTCCGCACCTCGTCCTCGATGGTAACTCGTCTGACTGTTCCGATGTCCATGGTCTTTCCTCCGCCTCTCTCCTTAGCGTGCAGCGTGTAGCGTGTAGCCCCACCACACACGCTCTCCCTTATAACCTCTCACTATGGAGTGTATCTAATACTGAGTGAAAGGTCAAGGGATGCCTGCCGGAGAAACTTGACATAACATAACCAGGCGGGGACAATTTGGCAAATGGTCTCCAATATGTGTTATAATACATTCTCCGAAGGGGCTCGATTTATCGAACCCGCGATTCATCGAGCCCGAGCCAGCACGTCAAGTTTTAAGTGTTATGCGCTAAACTTACAACCCTGTAGGAGGTGACCATGAACTGGTTAGATATCGGTATCATCGTTGTCTTGGGCATAGTGACTGTTTTGGGCCTGAAGCGGGGCCTCATCAAATCCATCGTTCCTCTGGTGGGGGTCATTCTGGGTATAATCCTGGCAGGCCAATGGCACCACTATCTGGCGGGAAGACTGGGATTCATTGAGCACGAGGGCCTGGCCGGGATAATCGCCTTCGTCCTCATCGTGATAGCGGTCTACGTGATTGTGTTCGTTCTGGGATCAATGTTACACGGCATTCTCCATGCGGTATTCCTGGGGTGGGTGGATCGCCTGGGTGGGGCGGTCTTCGGGTTCGCCACGGGCTGGGTTATCTGCTCGGTAGTTGTGGTGCTCATGGCTCGATATGTAGCATTGCCTGCGGAGATCCCTGAAATGCCGGTCGCGGAATTAAGCGGGTGGCTCGAGGATTGGCGTGGACTGGAGGGGATACGACCATCGGTCACCACCGCAATCAATGAATCGAAACTGGCTGCCGTCCAGATAGATTCCTTCCCGATCATTCTCGGCCTTCTTCCGGAAAGGCTGGCGGTGGTCCGAGATTTCTTCGGCAACTAGTGTCGCCCCCCACGCGGGGGCGTGGATTGAAACAATAGTGAAGGCGCAGAATTTGCATCATTGGCGGGTGGTCATCCCCCAGGCGATAGCTATTCAGCACGAATTGGCTGAGCTGGTATCAACCAGGGATCAGGTCAGCGACATCCGATTGGTGGCCGGGGTGGACATCTCAGCACGGAACGCCAGCGGGGTAGCCCGGGGGGCGGTGGTCGTCCTGAACTACCCCGAACTAAAATTGATAGAGAGCCAGACCGCCGAGAAGGACGTTGAGTTTCCCTATGTGCCGGGGTTGCTTTCCTTTCGGGAATCCCCGGTCATACTGGCTGCCTGCGAGAAGCTTACCCATATCCCTGACCTGATTCTGGTTGACGGACAGGGGATAGCCCACCCCAGACGGCTGGGGCTGGCATCCCACCTCGGGGTACTCTGGGATAAGCCAACTATCGGTTGCGCCAAATCGCGTCTCTGCGGGGAACACAATCCTGTGGGAACTGAAGAGGGACGGGTTTCTGACCTTTTGGACGGCGAGGAAACCATTGGAGCAGTGCTGCGCACCAGGAGAAATTCCAAACCTCTTTACGTTTCAATAGGTCATAAGCTAAGTCTGGAGACATCTATTCGCTGGGTTCTTAGATGCTGTCGCGGCCATCGTCTTCCCGAGCCAATACGCCTGGCCCACCTGGTTGCCGGCGGGCAGCTACAGTTAGGTAATTAGTAATTAGTGGTGCGGTGGGTATCACCAGTCACCAAGATCGGAGAGATAAATGGAAGACACGAAAGCGAGAATAGAGGACCTGATGGCTCGCATCACCAGAATGAAGGAGCATCTTTGACATCCCGGAGAAGGAGAAGGAGCTGGCTCATCTTGAATCCCAATCCAGCAGGCCTGATTTCTGGCAGGATCAGAAAAATGCCCAGCAAGCCATGCGTCGGCTCTCTCAGCTCAAGGAAACCGTCGAAACATGGAATGGGTTAGGGGCAAAGTGCAGTAATCTCATTGACATCATTTCTCTGGTCACTGCAGAGGATGATCATTCTCTGGATGGAGAGATCGCTACCGGGGCGAATGATATTGAGCAGCGTCTTGAGGAGATGGAATTCCAGGAGACCCTTGGCGGCGAACATGATGCAAGGAATGCCATCCTGGCGGTGCATGCCGGTGCTGGTGGCACCGAGTCACAGGATTGGGCCGAGATGCTGCTGCGAATGTACCTCAGGTGGGCCGAGAAGCACCACCATCAAACTGAGGTCATCGAGGCTTCACCCGGGGAGGAAGCGGGGATCAAGAGTGCCCTTGTGGAGATCAAGGGTGATTACGTCTATGGATATCTGAAGTCTGAGCGCGGCGTGCATCGCCTGGTTCGCTTATCCCCCTTCGATACCGACCATGCTCGTCACACCTCCTTCGCCCTGGTCGAGGTCATGCCCGAGGTTGAAAGCGGGATTGACTTTACCGTAAGTCCCGATGACCTAAAGATAGACACCTTCCGGTCGAGTGGGCCGGGGGGGCAGCACATGCAGAAAACCAGTTCGGCGGTGAGGATCACCCATCTTCCCACCGGGATTGTTGCCACCTGCCAGAGCGAGCGCTCTCAAGCGAGAAACAAGGAAACTGCCATGCGGGTTTTGGCCGCGCGCCTGCTCGAGTTAGACCTGGAGAAAAAGGCCGCCGAGCAGGCCAAACTGAAGGGGGAGCACGTAAGCGCGGGGTGGGGAAACCAGATTCGGAGCTATATTCTCCACCCCTACAAGATGGTCAAGGATCATCGCAGCGGCTATGCAACCAGCGATCCCAGCTCAGTCCTCGACGGTGATCTCGATGAACTGCTGAAAGCCTATTTGAAGTCTACTCTCTGATCATCCTTCATCTGCCGCCAGGCAAAGATCAGGCGATATAAGACGGTTAAGATAGTTCCCACGGCCAGAATCCATAGGGCGGCGAGCAGAGCCACAGTCGATATCCGGCTGAGGATCAGTCCCAGCGCCAGCAGAACAACCCTCTCGGGACGGGCGAAGAGCCCCACCTCAGACTTTAGCCCCAATCCCTCAGCCCTGGCCCGGACGTAGCTCACCATTATTGATCCCACAATGGTGAAGTAGACAAGCAGAATCTCCAGCGTAGCACCCTGTTTGAGGTAGAAGATCAACAAACCCAAGAACAGGACCGCCTCCGAAAAGCGATCGACCGTGGAGTCCAGCAAGCTTCCAAATCGGGTGGACTTTCCACTTGCCCGAGCCAGAGCCCCATCGAGCATGTCAAACCACCCGGAGAAGAGAACCAGGAACCCACCCAGGAAAAGGTGGCCGCCAGCCAACACCCCGGCCACGACGGCATTCAGAAGGAAACCTGTGAGAGTAAGTGCATTTGGAGAAATCCCGGTTCGGGCAATGAGGCGAACAATGGGCTCAGAAAGGAACCGGCTCAGGCCGGGGCGTAGCTTGGAGATCATCACGAAGAAGTGATTAGTGAATAGTGAATAGTGGTACCACCAGTCACCAATTACCAATCACTTCGTACCCCCAATTACCGATCACTAATCACCAATTACCCGTTCGTAATAGGCCATCACCCTATGGGCAACCTTGTCCCAGGCGTATTCCTCGACCTTCAGCCTGCCATGGGCGCCAAGCCGCTCCCGCAATGCCTCGTCCTTGATAAGCAAATCGAGGGCGCCGGCGAGTGTTTTAGCGTCCTTTGGATTCACCAATAGGCCATCGACATCTCGAGATATCACGCTGGCGTATCCACCGATGTTCGAAGCCACAATCGGCTTGGAAGCGGCCATTGCTTCGAGCAGCACGATGCCAAAGCTTTCACCACCGGTGGCGGGAGCGCAGAATACGTCGGCGGTGTGATAGTAACGCGGTAAATCCTCAGCAGATACGTAGCCCACAAATACCACGTCCTCCAATTTATACATCCTTACCAGTAGTTCGTATTTCCAGCGCCACCAGCCAGGAGGCCCCACCACTATAAGTCGTGTATTGGGATTTACCGCCTTGACATAACGGAACGCCTCGAGAAGGTAGCCGAATCCTTTGCGCTTCTCCAACCGTCCTACGAACAGAATGTTTACCTTACCATCCCGGAATTCCTCGATGGGTTTCGCCGGAGTGGCAAAGCGTTCCAATTCGATCCCATTGGGAATTATGGTATAGCCCCCGGGGAAATAACGACTGATAAAGTCCAGCGCTGGTTGGGAGACGGCGATTCTGCCATCGAGCTTCGATACCCAACGGTTGAGCACTCGCCGCCCGAACCAGTATCCCCAGCTCCTGGGGCGGGAAGCGTGAAAGGTCCCTATATTCGTCGAATGGGAATAACGCAGACAAGCGGTAGTGAGCGGGGGAAACAGTGGCTCGTGAAGGTGGACGATATCGAATTTCTCCAGCTCTAGGGTCTCACAGATACGGTCAGAGAAGAGCAGGTGCGGCGAGACCGGACATCGAACGATGGAGCCACTTGCATGAATAGGGACGGGCCGGCCGATGAAGACGATGTTACCGCTTTTAGGATGTTCTTTGGATCGGGAGCTGGGGAGAATATATTTGACCTCGTGTCCCATGCGCGTGAAATTCTCCCCCAGGGAAAAGATATGCTGGTTAACTCCACTGGGATGCATATAGTCGTAGGGGGAAACCTGGACGATTTTCATTGTCATTTACCCCTCGGACCCCGTCCGAAGGCCTTCGTCCCCCACCCGCTGGGTGCAGCCATTCGTAAGCTATAGGTTATAGGTGATAGGAGCTACACGCTATGTGTTACACGCTAAGATGGGCAGATTCTCCCTCGCCGGTGATAAATGCCTCGGTCATGATTCGGGCCTGTTCATCGGTATATTGTGTGGGAGGGGATTTCATAAAATAGGCCGATGGGCCCATCAGTGTGCCATTGATGCCCCGGTCGAGGGCCAGCTTGCAGCACCTGATGGCGTCGATCACCACACCGGCGGAATTGGGACTATCCCAGACCTCAAGCTTAGCTTCCAAATTCAGAGGGACATCGCCGAAGGTGCGCCCTTCCATTCGGATGTAGCACCACTTTCGATCCTCAAGCCATGGTATATGGTCGCTGGGGCCAATATGTATGTTGCCCGCACCGATGTCGTAATCCAGTTGTGAGGTAACTGAATCGGTCTTGGATATCTTCTTCGACTGTAGCCGTTCTCGTTCTAACATATTCAGAAAATCAGTATTGCCGCCAAAATTCAACTGATAGGTCCTTTCCAGTTTGACACCTCGATCCCGGAAGAGCCTGGTTAGCACCCTATGCGTGATCGTAGCCCCCACCTGTGATTTGATGTCATCGCCGATGATCGGCAGTCCCTTTTTCGCAAACCTTGCCTGCCAATATTTCTCTCGAGCGATGAACACCGGGATGCAATTAATAAAAGCACAGCCGGCGGCAAGAATCTGCTCGGCATACCATTTGGTTGCCTCTTCAGCGCCGACAGGGAGATAACTGATGACCACATCGGTCTCTCGTTCTTTCAGTATACCGACAATGTCAGCAGTCGGTCCGGGGGCTTTGGTGATGATCTGGGAGAGATATTTCCCCACCCCGTCGTGGGTCATGCCCCGCTCCACCATGACCCCCAAAGGGGGAACATCGCAGAATTTGAGGGTGTTGTTTGGCTGGGTAAAGATGGCCTCTGCTACGTCCTTCCCCACCTTATTCTTATCGATGTCAAAGGCTGCAACGAAGTTGATATCGCTGATGTGATAGCCCCCCAGATTTACATGCATCAGTCCAGGGACGAAGTCGGTCTCAACAGCGTTACGGTAGTAATGTACTCCCTGTACAAGTGAGGAGGCGCAGTTACCTACCCCGATTATCGCTACGTTAATCTTGCCCATCTCAGTATTGAGTTTTGAGAACAGGTGGGGGCCTCGGAACTCAGAACTTCTCTCCTATCTAATTCTTGCCGATTCTAAAAACCTTGGTGCTGCAAACGGGGCAAACACCCTGAGTGGCCGGCTTCCCGTTCTTCATAGTCACCTGCTTGGGGTCCTTGATCTCTCTCTTTGCTTTGCACTTGAAGCAATAGGCCTCCATCGTTTCATGACCTCCTTTTGGGAAATTACTTGTATTAGATTAAACCCTTCAAAGGCAAATGTCAAGTACTCCCCCCCTAACCCCTATTAGCCCTCGGCGCCGGTGCTACGAGATACCACAAGCTTCCTCATCAAGCTTGACTTACGGCGTGCCGCACTGTTAGGATGAATAGCCCCTTTACGCGCCGTCCTATCAAGAATACTTATGGCCTGCCTTACCGCCTCTTCGGCCAGATTAAAGTCACCGGACTGGATATTCTTCTCAGCTCTCGTGACATAGGTTTTAAACCGACTTCGCATCGACCTGTTCCGACGACCTCTTTCTAAGCTGGTCCGCACCCTCTTTCTCGCTGATCTAGTGTGTGCCAAATCCCTCGCCTCCTAATTAGCGTGTAGCAGGTAGTAGGTAGCGTGTAGCCCCTCCCTACCCCCTACACGCTATGCGCTACACGCTAAGTATGTTACCTTAGTTAGTCAGTTTTGTCCAGTCCCTGGTAACTGAAGGCTATTAGTAGGCTATTAGGCTCCTTCTGCCTATTTACCTTCAGCCTATCCACCTATTTTGGTGTATCCCTTAGTATGATTGGCAGGCAGATGATGAGTATAAATATACCGATAGTCAGTGAGGCATCGGCAATGTTGAAGGTTGGCCAGCGTGGCCAGGGGAAGCCCCAAGGGAGTTGTATATCAATAAAGTCGATAACCGCCCCGAACCAGATCCGATCGATCAGATTGCCCATCGCCCCGCCTAAAAGCAGTCCCAGTCCGAACCGGAGCAATTTGCTTGCAGCAGTAAGGTAGCGACAGCCCAACCAGATGATCAACATCACTACGATGCCAGTTGAAATCATGAAGAATGTCGGGCTCAGGTAAAGGCCCAAAACGCCATCAAAGCCAAAAAGGCCATAGGGATTCGTGACATAAGTCAGCCGCAATATCCCCTCAGGTGGGATTGACTGGCCCAAGGTCATGTTAGCCCTTATCATGGCCTTGGTGACCTGATCGACGACCAGCACCACCGCTGGCAGCACGAGGAACGCGAGCCTTTGTCCCCAGCCGACCTTAGCTACCATATTCATCGACAGCAACGATTGGTGATTAGTTACCAGTTACCAATCACTAATTTAGCATATTCGGGAGCTGTTGACAAGACCTTGCAAGCCGGGTTCGATAAATCGAACCCCTGCAATATCATCGAGGCAAGCCGGATATCCCTGGCCGATAGCCTGACTGCTCAAGAAGGCGAGAAGGGTTGGGGTAAAGCAAGGGTTTTCGGCGCCTCGAGTTGATCCTTTGAAACTTTACTACGGGCTGGAATCAGCTTGCCGATGATAACATTCTCTTTTAACCCAACCAGCTTGTCAACGCTACCGATGATAGCGGCCTCGGTCAGCACCTTGGTAGTCTCCTGGAAAGAAGCCGCCGCCAAGAAGCTGGCAGTACTTAGTGAAGCTCTGGTGATCCCCAAGAGTACTGGATACGCCGTAGCTGGTTCGCCACCTTCAGCCAGTACATTGGCATTAAGCGTCTCATAATCGAAATGGTCGATCAACTCTCCGGGTAATATCTTGGTATCGCCCGGGGAATCGATACACACCCGGCGCAGCATCTGGCCGACAATGATCTCGATGTGTTTATCGTGAATATTTACCCCTTGAGAGCGATAAACTTTTTGCACCTCATCTACCAAATAACGCTGCAGCGCTTCCATTCCCATGACTTGTAGAATATCCTGAGGATTGAGAGTGCCCTCAGTAAGTTGATCGCCAGCCTTCACCGTATCGCCATTTTTCACCAGAAGAGACGCTGCCGGGGGAACCAAATGTTCCCATTCCTCGGTCTCTTCATGAATGATAGATATCAGCTCACAGCTATCAGCTTTCAGATCCCCGCCCCCTGCTAACTGCTGACTGCTGACTGCTGGCCGCTGACTATGGCGAATTTCAACCCTGCCACCAACTCTGGCCAGGAGAGGAGATAGTCCATAGTCGGCAGTCGATAGTTGATAGCCCTCCTCCCCCTCGTGACTGCTGACTGCTGACTGCTGACTATCGACTGCTAATACCTGATCGGTATCGACTACCTGACCTTCACTCACCACTGCTTCGTATTCTGGAGGTAATGGATATTCGTCGCGATATACCGATGAGTTTACAATCTTGATCTTCCGGTCATCCTCGATATCGATTATATCTACTACACCGTTGATGTGAGCGATGACAGCAGCAACCTTGGGAACCCTGGCCTCAAAGAGTTCCTCGATCCTGGGAAGACCGCTAATGATATCCAGTCCGGCCACTCCACCGGTGTGAAAGGTGCGCATAGTGAGTTGTGTCCCTGGCTCGCCGATGCTTTGAGCAGCAATGATGCCTACGGCTGCGTCCTTATCCACTATCTGCCCTTGAGCGAGGTCGATACCATAGCAATACTGGCAGATGCCTTGCCGAGACCGGCATCTCAGAGGCGACCTCACACAGACCTCCGTAACACCCGCTTCAGCGATCTGCGATGCCTTCGGTGTATCGATCTGGCCATTGCGGTCCACGATGACCTCACCAGTCTCCGGATGAATGACCGGGCGAGCAGCTAAACGCGCCACGATTCTTTCGGAAAGCGAGGGCAGGATTCCCTTATCGGTCGGCTTGCGGAGCCAGAGTCCATCTCTAGTCCCGCAATCTTCCTCTCTTACGATCACCTCCTGGGCTACATCGATGAGCCTTCTAGTAAGATAGCCACTATCAGAGGTGCGCAGAG
>QLUN01000139.1 GCA_018725455.1 Chloroflexota bacterium | reverse complement strand
GGCTCACTGCTGTTGCTATTGTCTTTCTATCGCGCTTATGTTAAAGTAAGTAGGAATATACCATTAACCCAGATAATGCATGATGTATCTAAATGACTGCAAAAAATGACACGAAAACGAAGCTACGTGCATAATTTGGGATTAATTGAACCCAGATAATGCACGAAGTATCTGAGTCATCGTGAAAATAACACGAAAATGAAGCTAGATGCATAAATTGGGTTGAAGTGAGTCAACTATGATTGAATCGCAAGTGAATGAAACAGAACAGAGAGCATATAGTCCCGTCTCGATAAAGCTTCTGCTTGAAGCCGGGGTTCACTTCGGTCACCAGAAGAGGCGCTGGAACCCCCGCATGAGAGACTATGTGTTTACGCAACGAAACGGTATTCATATCATCGACCTGCAGCGGACCCTGATTAAGATACAAGAGGCTCGCAGCTTCGTGAGAGAGCTGATAGCCAATGGGGGAGACATCATCTTCGTGGGAACCAAGAAGCAGGCCCAGGACGCAATCGAAGAGGAAGCCAGGCGTTGTGGTGCATACTACGTCAACCGGCGTTGGCTGGGGGGGATGCTGACTAACTTTGCGACCATCCAGGCGCGGATCGATTACCTCGTCCGCCTGGAGGATCGCAGGATCAGGGGCGAATTCGCCCTCCTGCCGAAGAAAGAGGCCTTGAAGCTGGAGAAACAAATCAATCGCCTCAACCAGTTGTTTGGCGGGGTTAAAGAGATGACTAAAATACCGGGAGCGATGTTTGTGGTCGATCCAATGAAGGAAAGGATCGCTGTCACCGAGGCCAGACAACTAGGTGTCCCACTAGTGGGCATGGTGGACACCGACTGCGATCCCCGGCAGATCGATTACCCGATCCCGGCCAATGATGATGCCATTAAGTCAGTCAGGCTCATATGTAGCGTAATGGCCGACGCAGTACTCGACGGCAAGGCGGGAATTGAATCTCTCGGTGAGGAAATAGTCGTGGGGGAGATGCCGGAAGAGGAACTGCTCTCATCTCCTCTGCTTGGTGAAGAATAAGAAGAAGTTGGTTATAGGTGATAGGTTATAGGGGCACCCATTACCTATTACCCATAACCGGGGAGGGGTAATGCAGGTTACTGTTGAGAAGATAAAGGAGTTGCGCCAGAGGACCGGTGTCGGAATCATGGATTGCAGGAAGGCCCTGCTGGATTGTGAGGGCGATCTCGATATCGCCATGGCCAGGCTGAGGGGCCGGGGGTTCTCCATTGCCCAGAAGAAGAAGGGGCGCACCCTGAGATCGGGCCTGGTGGAATCTTATGTGCATGGCGGGGGGCGCATCGGGGTGTTGGTCGAGGTGAATTGCGAGACTGACTTTGTTGCTCGCACCCCAGATTTCAGGGAATTAGCGCATGACCTGGCAATGCAGATAGCTGCTTGTGCCCCGGAAGCCATTTCCCCGGACGAAGTCCCGGCCGGGAAGGATAGCGCAGCGTCCGACGGTGCCTGTCTCTTGCTCCAGCCTTTCATCAAAGATCCCCAGAAAACGGTACAGGACGTCATTTTTGAGGTCATCGCCAGGGTGGGGGAAAATATTCGCGTGAATAGATTTGCCCGCTTCGAGCTAGGTGGCTAAAGAAGGAAGGAGGATAGGCTGAAGACTGAAGCAATCTATATGGAGCGACATTATAATTTGCGCATTCATTCCTGTAGGGGCTTGATTTATCAAGCCCGAAAAACGGGTTCAATGAATTGAATCCCTACAAATATATGCAGCTATCTACGACGCTCTATATAACAGCCTTCAGTCTAAAAGCCTAATTAGTTCCGCAATGAATCAACCTAAATTCAAGCGCATTTTACTCAAGATCAGCGGAGAGGCTCTTCTCGGTGACGGTCAGTTCGGCATTGATTCCGCTGTCTTAGACAATATTGCCGAACAGGTCAAGACAGTGCTGGAGATGGGGGTCGAGGTGGCTATCGTTGTTGGTGGGGGGAATATCTGGAGGGGAAGTGTGGCGGAAGCAAAGGGAATGGACCGCTCCACGGCTGACTACGCCGGCATGCTGGCTACCATGATTAATGCATTGGCCCTTCAGGATGCAGTGGAGAAGAAGGGGGTCACCGTCAGGACACAGAGCGCTATCGTCATGCAGTCAGTGGCTGAACCCTATATCAGGCGGCGGGCCATCCGGCACCTGGAGAAGGGAAGGGTGGTTATCTTCGCCGCTGGGACGGGGAATCCCTATATGACCACCGATACCGCGGCCGCTCTCCGAGCAGTCGATATCGGAGCGGACATTCTGTTGATGGCCAAGAACAGGGTCGATGGAGTCTATGATTCCAATCCGCTGAGCAACAAAGACGCCAAGAAGTTCAATCAACTAAGCTACCTGGAAGCCCTGAATAGGCGGCTGGAGGTGATGGACTCAACTGCCTTCACCCTCTGTATGGAGAATCACCTTCCAGTCCTCGTTTTTAACCTTCAAGCCCCCCACAGTATCGAGCAGGCAGTGATGGGGAAGGATATTGGCACATTGGTCTCTGACTCAGGGAAGCCGCAGAGCACACCGAGATCACAGATTTAATTCCCTCGGAGTTCTCTGTGAACTCTGTGGCTATTTAGGAGGAGAGATGATAAATGATGTCCTTGTTGCCACGGAGGCCAAGATGACCAAATCCGTTGAAGTGTTGCGAAGAGAATTGACCGTTTTGCGCACCGGACGTGCCAGCCCCGGCCTTCTGGATCACATCCGCGTCGACTACTATGGTACCCCTACTCCCTTGAACCAGCTCGCCGGTATCTCCGCCCCGGAGGCCCGGATGCTCATCATACAGCCCTGGGATAAGGGGGTCTTACCCACCATTGAGAAGGCCATCATCAAATCAGACCTCGGGCTCAATCCCTCCAGTGACGGTAGCGTAATCAGGCTGGTGATCCCGCAACTTACCGAGGAGCGCCGCAAAGAGCTGGTAAAATTAGTGCGCAAGAGGGTCGAAGAGAGGCGCATCGCCATTCGCAACATAAGGCGGGAAACCCTGGAGAAACTGCGTGAAATGGAGAGGGAAAAGGATATCTCGGAGGATGAGGAAAAGCGAGCCCTGAACCAGCTTCAAGTGCTGACCGACAGCTTCATTGAAAAGGTTGATCAAATAGGCAAGGACAAAGAGATCGAGGTTCTGGAGACGTGAGTCACGAGTCACGAGTCACGAGTCGAGAG
>QLUN01000138.1 GCA_018725455.1 Chloroflexota bacterium | reverse complement strand
TTTTTCTGCCCGAAGCCCTAACTCATCGTCCAGTGTTAAAAGGTAAGAGCCAACCTGACATTGTCGGTTCTCAAAAACCAGCCGTCGGTGATGTCTCAGCGGGGCTACCTTTTTCCACTGATTCGGGGTATGGCAGTCGTCGCTTCTAATAATTTCGTGTAACAGCCCTTTCTGGGTAATAGTCAGTGATTGGCGGAGTAGATTCTTGATGTCCTGTTCCTGCGGTTCACCATCGATATCAATTCGCGAACCGGGATCTTCCGGATTCAGTAAACAACCGTCTTCACAGGCATGCAAACACACAACCCGTACCGATGGGCCGGTGAGGCGCGTTAGCGCTTGCAGGCTTTGGTGAAGCTCTGGGTCGTCCTCCTCAAGTTCCTTGCTGAATTTTCCCAGATATCCCGATGGAGTCTCACCAGTATCGGGCATGGCTACCAGATTGCTCTTTGCTTCGCGACATGCCGAATCCTGTTGCTTCGCTGTCTCTTGTTTGAGATCTATAGCGGACTGTTCCATCTCTTTTGAGGGCCACGAAGGTGAGGAATCAGCGTAGGTCTCTTCAATGATAGACTCAATATCCTGCGGTATTACAATAGTATCGCATTCTCTCAATAATAGATATGACCGGAGCAATACGTACTTATCATACACATACCCGGCTCCCTTAAAATCAGGTATTCCATCACTGTTGGTCTCGGGCATTCGCACCCAGAGGACTGGCTCCGCCATATTGCTGGGGCGTTTGTGGTGCTGGTGTCGATGGAGGCGTCCGGCACGCTGGATGACCAAGTCGGCGGGAGCCAGGTCGGTAATCATCAGGTCAAAATCTATATCCAGGCTTTGCTCAATTATCTGGGTGGAAACCAGAACTGCCTTGCCACTCCGCGGGCCATCTTTACCAAAGGTATCGAGCACCAGTTTCTCCCGCCACTCACGCTCAGCATAGGGATACCGGGCATGGAGCAACTGGACCTCTCCCTCGCCGAGAAAAGCAGCTTCTTTTAGAGTAGTATAGGTCTCCTGCGCCCGGCCAACAGTGTTACAGATTACCGCGATGTACCCTCCATCTGAAATTGCCTTTCTTACTATATTGACAACATTGTCCATCGCATCATCCATCCGCCGCAACTGTAATACATAGGGGCGTGAGGCAGCAAAGGCATTACCCCAAGTCTCACCATTTCCGAGACAGGTAATCCTGGGATAAGCTTGTTCAGGCAGTGATAGCTGCTTCCCGCCGCAGTAGGCTGCAAATAGGGCATGGCGGCGCTCCGCGGGCAGTGTTGCCGAGAGGAGTATTACCGGGCTGCCAAGGACAGCCAGCCAGCGTAACATTCGTTCCAGCAGGGTTGACATGTAAGTATCGTAGGCGTGCACCTCATCGATAATGACCGTCTTATTACAGAGCCCCAGGAGCCGGACAAAGAAATGGCGTGTCTGCAGAACCGAGATAAGAGCCTGGTCAATGGTGCCCACGCCGAAAGCGGCCAAGAGGCTCCGTTTTCTGTTCAGAAACCACTCTTCGGCAACGATACCCTCACCCCTCTCATCTCCCATTGAGGCTAGTCGAAGCTGTTGGAATTCCTCATTTAACCTTGAAGCACCGTGTATCAGTTGAAAGTTAGTCCGGATGTGGGGGTATTGTCGTTGCAATGCCTTTTTCACCCGGCCAAACATCTGATTGCTTGTAGCCTGGGTGGGCAAGGCTACATAATAGCCTTGATTGCTGTTTTCTCGGAGCCAGTGGTGAGCTAAGTAAAGAGCTGCTTCGGTTTTACCTTCTCCCATGGGGGCTTCAATAAGCACCATAGAGGGCTGCCGCTTAAGCCCTGTTAGAGAGATAACCTCCTCTTGAAGCGGCCTCAAGGCTGTTATTTCCGGAAAGAGCTGGTAAAATCCGGTGATGCTTGTTGCTCGCTGCAGATTAATCCATCCCAGCTTTTCCAGAGCATCTTTGGCTCTGAGCTGGGATTGCCTGGCGTAATCTTCCAGCGAGAACAGATTCGGTTCGTGGGGGAAATAGGTATCATTCGACCCGATCCAATCGGCAACCGAGGTTAAGGCGGCGAATATTATGAAGAACCAGTTGCTAGGCAGTCTTCCAGGACACAACGGTCTTCCCTGAGATATGAGTTCTTTCAATGTCCGTACCAAAGCTGTTCGTGCATCTGTCCACAGGCCGTCGCTGTCTCCGAGCGCACGGTAGCTGATATTTCTTATGTTTGTTGATGTGGGGAATATGCCGTGATGTCCGCCCAGGGCGGTGCTCATTGCATCAATGAATTCTCTGGGGGCATCGAAGCCATTGGACATGTTGCGTATCACCTTAGTAGTAATACAGGCGTGATAGGTCTCTCCGGCATGTCGATCAAAGCTAAATTCCAGTTTCTTCAATTCGCTCATTGCCAGCTCGCTTTTTTTCTGGAAGACCGGAGAGGCTTTCCCAATATCATGGAGACTGGCCCAGAAAGATAGGCAAGCGATGGCATCTGCTTCCAGGAGACCAAGCTCGTCTGACAGCCTTTGCTTTATGCCTGATTGAAGACTATGCTCCCACAAAGCCTGCAGGACAAAGGCAACATCCAGCATGTGAAACAGGAGTGGGTGCCGGGACTCGTGAGGTGACTCTCCCGTCTTTTTGCCCCACAATAGAAATATAGCTTGCGGATCTAACATGCTCACATCCTTAATTCTGGCAGATCTGCCAGTAGCGGGGTGCTAAGGTGTATGCCGTCTGGGCTACGCCCCATCTTCTGGTCGTCCATAAATCTCCCACGACTTGCGGGCATATTGGGCAAACTGCTGCCTGAGTGAGGATGGCGCGATTAACTTCAACATCGGGCCCCCAGCCTCGTATCCAGGGCATTATCTCAAGAGTGCTCCCTATCCTTACCGTGAGGAGGCAGCCACGGTCAGGCAGATCTTGAATTTCCTGAACGCTCTCCCTCAAGCGCTTGGTCAATCCCCCCACACACATAACCTACTATGGTGGTCAGTATTATAGCATAATTCTATCATATTGGGGCGACAAGTACAGTCGTTTTGTGGGGATGATTCTGGGGAAAAGCAACCTTGCCCGGAAATCTGTCCGCAAAATTGTGCATAGCTGCACAATTCGTCATATTGTTTTACCTGTTTTGCTACTCTTCGTTCTCCTTCAGCTTTGACAGATAGACAGCACTGGTCTCCTCAATCCTCCCATACTTCATCACCTCATCAA
>QLUN01000137.1 GCA_018725455.1 Chloroflexota bacterium | reverse complement strand
CACTGCGTCCTGCCGATGCCACTGAAACGGCCGAAGCCTGGAAAACGGCTCTGAGGCGTCGCCATGGCCCCACGGCCCTGGTGCTCAGCCGTCAAAATCTACCGGTGCTGGATCGCTCAAGATTAGCTTCAGCAAGCGGGCTGCAACGTGGCGGATATGTCCTCTGGGAAGCATCGACATCACCGGAAGTGATCCTTATCGGCACGGGCTCGGAGGTCCATATGGCGTTGGAAGCCGGGCAGATATTGCAGGAAAAAGGTGTCCTCTCGAGGGTTGTTTCCCTGCCTTCATGGGAGCTGTTTGAGGCCCAGCCGGAAGAGTATCGCAACAAGGTTTTACCCCTCGAAATAAGGGCGCGCATTTCGATCGAGGCCGGTACGATTCTGGGATGGGAGCGATACACCGGTCTGGATGGACTCACCATGGGAGTATCTCGCTTTGGTTCCTCAGCACCAGCAAGAATAGTTTACGAGAGGCTGGGTCTGACTGCGAAAGCGGTGGTGGATAAAGCTCTCGTACTTCTTAAGATGTAACAATTCAGCCACAGATGTCACAGAGAAACAGACACGCCATATTCGACACCAAATTTGGTTGGGTAGCGATCGCTGGTTCCGAGGAGGGGCTTCGCCGCATCACCCTCCCCCAGACCACCCGCGAAGAGGCGCTTGGCTACATCGTCGGTCTGCTCCCGCAGTCTGTGGCGAATTCCTCCTTCTTTGGCGATCTGATTCCCCGGCTTCAGGGATACTTCAAGGGGCAGAGGTTTGACTTCCCCGACGCGCTGGACCTGAACGGCACCACTACTTTTCAGGGGGATGTCTGGAGGCTAGCCCGCTTCATCCCTTACGGAGAGACAAGGACATATGGCTGGATAGCCAGGGAGATGGGTCATCGGCGTGCGGGACGGGCGGTGGGGCAAGCGCTGGGCAGGAATCGATTCCCCGTTGTGGTACCCTGCCACCGGGTAGTCGGCAGTGACGGCTCCCTGGTAGGATTTAGCAATGGGCTGGAGATGAAAAGGAGGCTCCTTGCCCTGGAGGGGCGGGTCGCGTAGCCCTCCAAAACTGCCTGAATCACCTCCCATGAATAAGCCTGGCACTCAAAACAAAGACGCTGCCGGAAACAGCAGCCACAAAAAACAACGAAACCGAAAACGCACCTGTAATATCAATAAACAACCCAAATAAAACGGGCATGGCCACTGGCCCGACATTGGCTAAAGCGGAAACAAACCCAACAACACCGCCTGTAGACTCTGCAAAGCCCTTATGCTCTGCAAGTGCTGCCAGGGTAATTGTAAGTACGCCGTTAATCACAAACCCTTATCTCTCATTCTATCTGAAATAAGACCCACCACAGGGCCAGCCAGAAAAAACCCTAAAGGGAGCAAAGTAGCCAGCACCTTATCAACTTCTTGCGTCTCCAAAAATTTCGGCATCCAGGTAGCAAGTGTATCATAACTGCCCATACAAGCCAGCATCAAAACAAGCAAGACCCAGACATACCTGTCTTTTAGAAGACTCGCAAATTTGCCGAATTTGACTCCCGGCTTCTTTTTCATATTACTTGTGGCAAACTTCCACCAAAGCCCACAGAGAACTACCGCCACAGCGCTGTAGGCAAGCATAATCTCTCGCCAGTCCATTATCCTCAGCAAATAAGGCGTAATACCAAGCGCTGCCGCATTACCAGCCGCAAAGCCGGCAACATAAATGCCGGTAAAAATCCGGCTGACTTTCCCTCTGCCCATTCTTTCGCCATTAAAACTAGCCCGGGAATAATTGCACCCAAACCCACCCCAAGAAGAATCTGGCTGAATAATAGCGTCAGGTAAGAGGTAGTAAACGAGCGCAGCACCGCTGCAACCGCAACAAGAAGCAAGGCCGTCCTGAAAGCTTTCAAGTATCCTGCACAGTCGTTTATTAACCCCCAGGGTATTCTAGAAAAAACAAGACTCAACTGAGCCGTCGAGAAGATAAAACCAAATTCAGCATAAGATAAATCGAGTTCTTGCATCAGTACTGTTGCCAGCTCTTTATGGCATAATAAAAATACAGGGTTTGGCAATCTAAAAATACATAGTACCTGAGGTAGTAAGGGGGCATTGCCAGCCACTCCAAAACATACTATCCTTCCCCGCCTTCGCGAGGACAAGTCTGCCCACGGTCCGAAAGATTGGCTTCCCCGCCCACTCCTGCAAGAGGCTCTGCACTCTGCAATTTTCATTTCTAAATGGAGCGAAGCGGCAATTTGACTCCCATGGAAGGGAGTTGCTATAATCCGAGTGTGATCGTAGATTTTCATACTCACATCGTTCCCCCCGAGATAAAAGAAAGACGCGAAGACCTGGTCCGCCAGGACCCGTGCTTTCAATCCCTCTATTCTGCCCCCGAGGCGAACCTTGCCACCGCCGAGGACCTGATTGCCAGCATGGACCGGGATGCTATCGACGTCTCGGTTGCTCTCAACATCGGCTGGTCGAGCCTGGAGTTATGCCGCAGGACCAATGACTACATCATAGAGTCCATAAGCAAGTACCCCGACCGTCTTATTGGCTTCTGTTCCATTCAGCCAAAATCCAAAGAGGCAGTATCGGAGATTGAGCGCAGCGCTAGAGGCGGAATCCGGGGCATCGGCGAGATGATGCCCCACATGCAGGGTTTCGACCTGGGCGACAAAGCCCTGATGTCGCCTGTCGTCGAGGCGGCGCAGGAGCACAATATGATCGTTCTCACCCACTCCTCGGAGCCGGTAGGGCATATCTACCCCGGCAAGGGCGATGTGCTGCCGGAAACCCTTTATCGGTTCATAACTAATTTCCCTGCCCTGCATATCGTCTGCGCCCATTGGGGGGGAGGGCTTCCTTTCTATGCCCTGATGCCGGAGGTCGCTCGTGCCCTCCAGACCGTCTTCTTCGATACCGCCGCTTCACCCTTTCTGTATAGATACGAAATCTTCCCTTGTGTTGCTGAACTCGTGGGAGAGGATAAGATTCTCTTCGGCAGCGATTATCCCCTTATCACTCAGAGTCGAATTATCCAGTCGCTGCGGGAGCTTGAAATACCGCAGGAAGCCAAAGACAAGATACTGGGAGAAAACGCCCGCAGGCTTCTGGTACTTGGCTGATGGAGCAAATCCGAGCCTTTATCGCTATCCAGTTGCCCGATCCGGTCAAATGCGATCTTTCTGAGCTTCTGGGTAGAATCAGGCCGGGTCAGGAGAGGGCCGTTAAGTGGGTCG
>QLUN01000136.1 GCA_018725455.1 Chloroflexota bacterium | reverse complement strand
TTGCGCCGCGCCGTCCATCGCTTGATCTCTTCGTCCATCACAACACTCATCGGGCTCTCCTCAGGAAAGTATCTCCTGAGCAGAAATTCAGTGGGTCATTACACTATTGCAATAGCCGCCGTCCCGGAAAATCCGCGCACAACTCTCTTTCGAACAGGAAATCTTCGGAACGAAAATCTTTGACCAGATCTCCCGTATCAAATTCGATCAAGATTTCATCAATCACTATCCGTTTTCTGTCAGCGGAGAATTCCGCATCATACGGACCGCGCGTCATTGAATAGGTACTAAGAGTTTGGAGTCGGTTAATATCAACAACGTATGCCACTGCGTAGGGTGGAGCCCCAAGGCGAAGATTTTTCTTCGGTTGCCCCCAGATTACGGCGCGGGACTCACTACAGTCGATTCTCCAATCAACAATATGGACTGGGAGTTTCAGCTTGCGGGTTACATCACCCCCTTTTACGCCAAAGGTTTGTTCGCCGCTCTTTACGTATTGTCTATAGATGCCGTCGGCTCCAGCGCTCACTGAAATCGAAACGGCAGCAATAAACAGGAGAAAGCGGGATTTAAAATTCATCACCCAATACCCTAAATGTGCGAGTTGAGGCAGGCGTTGCTTACAAAATTTAACCAGCCGACTGCCAGCAGCAGAATTCTCCCGACCGGCGCCGCCATCAGCCGCTCTGTGAATGCGCGTCTTCGCAGTCGTTTATCTATTCAGACTCGCCACAACGGCGCCGCACATTCTTCTCACTTTTCACATAGCAATCGATCAAACGATAGTTTTCATTTGCGTAGCGATAGCTCCGAAAGAATCGGTCCGGGCCGGATATGGATTTGGTTTTGATATCGAACAAAATTTCGTTTTTTCGCTTCTTGTCAACCTCCACCGAAGTTACACCATTGAAGTCTCCTATCAAACAGTAGCCCTCAGTCGTCTTCAAATAGACACTTGCCTGCAAATTTGGTGACCCAAAATATTCCGTTGCAATAAAGCCCGTCTGTCCATTGGGACCAAGACTCACTTTTTGGAGCACGATTTCATTTTGTACATCAAGGCGACTACTTTCTATGCCCGGAGGCATAGAAAAACAAATCTTACCGGGATCGGACTTAACTCCGAAAATGACTAACAGACCAGCCATACACAGACTGATCGAGATGAATACGGCTGGCTTTCTCATCTTGGAGGCGTATGGTTAATTTTCACAGTAAGAGTGGCTGCGGATCGCTGCGTACCTCTAATCACTCGCGTTGCCCGACCATTTCGCGTAACAGTCTCGCGTATAAACTCCATTCTATTAAATGTGAGCACTTCAGTCTGAGACCTGCCTTCACTGGGAAAATCATCCAACACTCTGCCAATGAAAAATGTGTGAATGTGCCTATGATCATAGTGATTCCCGCCACCATTTATACATAAGCAGAGCCTTCCAATCGAATCGGTATCGACGCCAAAATCCGCCAAACGCGAAAGATTAAAGACTTCGATTCCGTGAGGCTCATAGAATGATTCCTAAACCCAGTAAAAACCGGAGGAATTTCCCGCGTGATGTTGATCTTTCGCAATCAACTCAATATTGAACGTCGCAGGTATCAGACAATATTTGCGATAGGCATAATACTTATCTAGCCAAGTTATTTGAATGAGTCCACGACCGATGTACGGGGCATAACGAGCGCCATCGGCACCAGCTTCTCTGGTCAGCCTCAGATAACCAGTTTCAGCCCAAACCTGTGCAAATAGATGGGTGTAGCGTGCTGGAATGCTCAACGAAAATTTTCGAGCCATTTTGTTGATGGAAACCTTCCACGTTTGGACTCTTGTGGTTGCAGTAGCCAAAGGAATGTTTCCTGCGGAAGATAGCCTGGGAATACATTGCGTCATCTCCCTTTCACTCAACCACCCACACCTCCTAAACCACCCAATAAACTCCTTGGGATTCCAATGCCAATGACTCTCTGGCAAACCCATGCCGCCGGGCCAGAACGCCAGAGCAGCCACGTGCGCCCGCAAGCGTTCAAAGTTGGTCTCATCCACCGGGTTGGGGTTCTCCACGGTGGAGGTCTTGATCCAGTCCAAGCGCTGCTCAAAGCTTGCCGCGTTCCATTCGGTCGGAAACTTGCAGATCGCCCTGGCCAGCTTGGGCGCCACGGTGGCTGTGTTCATGCGCGCCAACGCTTCGGCAGGTGCCACTTTGCCATCTCCTTTCACATCGAGCCAGCCCCTGATGATGGCCGAGTCACAGCGGCTGTCCTGATCGGCGCTGTCGTCCACCAGGCTCCAGCCCATCCAGTGCGGGAAGTCGGCATCGCTGAATTTGTTGACGTTGGCCGCGTTGAGGTTCACCCAGCCGATACCGCCGGGGTGGTTGATGCGCCGCCAGTGCGGCACGTTGGCTTCGGGCAGCATGCCGGCCTCAAAGCCTTTCCTGAGCGCAGTCGAAGGGCCGAGGGCGAAAACGAGACGACGACACGATCGGCCGCGAGCACGCAGGGCTGCGCTCGGCCCGCTGTCGGGAATCGATGAGAATTGGCCATCCACTGCCACGCAGCGCGCCTCCACAAAGCCGAAACCGACGCGTGGACGGCCGAATCTGCGCCCACGCAGCGCCCAGGCCGGCCCTTGTGCGCCGGAAGCCTACCCGGCAGGCTGGCCGAAAAGGGCGTTTGAACTTCCTATACGTGCCGAAAAAATTGTTGTGGTCTCGGATTTCTTTGGCCTTCCCCTTGCCGACTGCCTGCCTAAGACGAGGTCCCTCAACGTACTTCTTGCTCCCCTGCCTTCCCGACTGCGTTTTCTTCAACTTCCCCTTCTTCGACCCCGAAGGCGTGCCCGTACCGTCGTACTTGGCCTCCAGCACAACGAACTTGGGGTAGGGCGGCGGCTTGGAGGATACCGGGTCAAACACCACCGGCGCCGTGACGTTGCGCCCGGGATTTTCGCCATCGTGTTCGAACACACCGTCCAGACCTTGCGGGATGTCCAGGTCCACGCTGATGAGGTCGAAGCCCATCATCAGCATGTAGGCGGTCGCCTTGCCCTCGCAGGCCAGACCCTTGGTCTTTCGGGTCACTTCCCGCTGGGGCACGGCGGTGGTGTTGGTCGTGGTCGTGGCTGCCGGATGTGCTTCTTTTTTTCCGGTACCCAGCGCCTCATCCAGTTTGGTCTGGATTTTCTTGAAGGCCTGCTCGACGCTGCCTTTGATCTCCTTCCAGGTCTGGCGCGCGGTGCGCGC
>QLUN01000135.1 GCA_018725455.1 Chloroflexota bacterium | reverse complement strand
CGGCGATCACACCGCCTGCCTCCAGGGCGACATTCACCGTAGTCGTCTCGCCGGCAACAACCTCTATCCCGGGGATATGGGCCGATGGGAGGCCGAGATCATGGGGTGGTTCTACCCACATCTCAGTGATGCCTGGTGTTAAGCCAGTGGTGGTGTAGTAACCATCGGCATCGGTCATCACCCCGAGCCAG
This sequence comes from Chloroflexota bacterium, assembly GCA_018725455.1. Taxonomy (GTDB): domain Bacteria; phylum Chloroflexota; class Dehalococcoidia; order SZUA-161; family SpSt-899; genus BS503. Next base: position 3,087 of record QLUN01000135.1, on the reverse strand, counting down.
GTCCATATACCCCAATCAAATACCCCTACCAGAGCATCAGCCACCCCAACTCCAGCGGGGTCGGTTACCCGGCCGGTGATTACGCCGCCTGTTGCCAGGGTGACATCCACCGTAATTGTCTCGCCGGCAATAACCTCTACGGGAATGCTGGCCGGCGCAAGATGCACCCCCACCGGTGGGATGACATCCAGCAGATACTCACGTGGCGGTATGGGAGGGGTGATATAATAACCATCGGCAGCGGTCCACAGAACAGCGATCCACTCCCATGCCTCCCAACACCATACCCCTACCAGAGCATCGGCCACCGGCTCTCCAGCCGCATCGGTTATCGTCCCGTCGATCATGCCGTGTGCCAGGGTGACATCCACAATAGTGGTCTCACCGGCAATCACCTCTATCCCGGGGATATGGGCCGATGGGAGGCCGAGATCATGGGGTGGATGTACCCACATCTCAGTGATGCCTGGTGATAAGCCACGGGTGGTATAAGCACCGTCCTCACCGGTCCTCGCCCAGGTCCAAAGCCCTAAGACCGGATCGGGTACCTCCACCCAAGCACCGGCCACCGGAAGGTCATCCGCATCAGTTACCGTCCCGGCGATTACGCCGCCGGGTTCCGTCAGGGCGACATCCACCGTAGTCGTCACCCCAGAGGTAACCGTTATAGGGATCACAACCGGGGCAAGATGGACCCCCCATGGTGCAAAGACTATCATCTCAGTTTCGCCTGGCGACAAGCCACGGGTGGTATAATAACCAGCGGCATTGGTCCACATCCCCCAACCTATCGGTAGGACCGGGTCCCACACAATTACCCACGCAAGGTACAGTCCCTCTCCCTCGGGGTCGGTTACCCGGCCGGCGATTATCCCGCCTTCGGGCAAGGTGACGTCCACCGTAGTCGTCTCGTCGGCAGCAACCACTATGTCTTCGACAAAAGCTGATGCTAGATAGGCCCCATGTGGTGGGAAGACCCACATGGTATAGGTGCCTGCAGGTAAGTCGGGGATGGTATAACTACCGTCCTCAGCGGTACGCGTCCAGCCCCAAGCCCAGGTGACCGGGTCCCATACGTGCACGAAAGCCTCAGCCACCGCGAGTTCCGCATGGCAGGTTACCGTGCCGGAGATTATGCCGACTTCCCCTGCCGGGGTGACATTAGCCGCCTCCAGCCTGATGATCTCTCGACCACGGATGATAAGCATTTGATCAAGATCGATGATCAATCTCTCGTCCGCGTCAGCGACATCCGGCTTGGGCGGGATCTCTACCCTTCTAATGGCATCGTCAACTGGCGGCTCCGGATAGAGTTCAGGTAGTTCCGGCGGCTCAGGGAGGTGGATCTTCTCATCCAGCCAGACCATTTCTACATCCTGGCGGGCAGCAATCTCAGCTATCTTCGGAGCGTAAACCGTTGCTGATATTGCATTGATGATCCAGTGGTGGGTAATGTTCTCCGCCCCTATCTCGGGCAGTAATGCTCGCAGTGGGGCTTGGGTTGCATTTGCCAGTGATTCCGCCTTTACAAGACCAAACCTGCCTTCGATTAACCCCGGCTGCTCTTCCAGCATTATTATAACCGGGATATGTCCACGAGGTCGGGCTTGTATTTCCGCTTCCAAATGCGAATCTATCTTTGGATCTACATCCTGTATCTCGCGCGGTATCTGGTCTCTTAGGCCAGCCGCGGCGGCCGCCGGTGCAACTGGCGCCAGTAGACCGCCTCCCACCAGCAGGAGACACATCGCTAGAGTTAATATACTTCTCCAGAATTTCATTGGAAACCTCCTTTGAATTTGTGAGCACCATCCTTTATAGTGGGATATTGCGTGCCTTGAAACTCATCCTTCACACTGTCATTATCACCCCTGTTTCAGCAGTCCATCCCTCGCTTTCTGCCTCGGTGCCTTTGTCCCTCTGTCTCTGTCAGCTTGCCATTCACTGATTGCTGGTAGCAGAACGCTTTTTATGAAGTATATCACTTCTACAAGGTATTGTCAAGCCTCCCATATGGCCCTTAATCCGTGGATGAAAAGCTGAAATCAAGATCATCAGGGGGATTCTCCCCCTGGAACCCCCTAAAGCGGTCATGCCTGGGATTTTTATTTGAAGTTCCTATGCCACAAAGTAGGCCGTCAGCACTTTCACTCTAAACTCAGAACTCATTACTCAGAACTCAAAACTGAGTGCTCAATGCGGATAAGCGCTTACTTTTTGCCGACGTCGGGCTAAGAAGAGCCTATCTCTATCCTGATAGACGGTGTCCGGAGCTGTATTCCTTCCCCGTTCAGCTCGAAAATCACCGTAACACCAACGAGGGAGAGCTCACCAGGAGCGATCCCAACCTCCCATGGGAGGTCTTTGGATAATGCTTGGTTTGGCGGGATATGACGGTGGGTGATCACCGTAAGAAACATCTTATCCTCAGACCAGAGGCGATCCCTTCCGGGGCCCTTTATTATTAAATCGAATAATTGAGAGGTCCGGGTTTCAAAGGATATTGCATCCTGGGTAGTGTTTATCAAGGAAAGGGTGGCTATTACCGTCTCGCCGGGCTGGAAGTTGACTTTGGGGACCGAAAGCTCCAATCTAAGCCCTCCGACCACTTCAGAGGATACCGTGGTAATTGCCGGGGTTGGCTCCTGATTAACTACGGGGGCCGGCTCCTCAGGGGCTGGCCCCTCGGGCCTTGCTTCAGGCACCGGGCAACCTGCTAGTAGTACCAGTGGGACAATCAGCAACGCCCAAAAAAACCGCTTCTTCAGCACCATTTTCCCTCCTTTTGGCCGCTTGAAGCCTTTTTGGAGAACAAGATCATCAGGGGGATTCTCCCCCTGGAACCCCCTAAAGCGGTCATGTCCTGCGCTTTTGAAGGGGCTTCGCCCCTTTCGAAACCTTTTATGATCGAAGGTCCTCTGGAGCGTCTCTGACCTGGCGCCTCCTCGTCGAGGTCAGGGACAACCTCAACTATTACCAAGTAATTTTACCACAAGAATCAAAAGTTTGTCAATATGTATCCTTAACACGCCTTCTTTTTTGTCGAGATACGAGTCTCAACCTACTTGTCTTAAGACAGATTACTGA
>QLUN01000134.1 GCA_018725455.1 Chloroflexota bacterium | reverse complement strand
GTGATTAGTTGGTCTGCAATCACCAATCACCAATTACCAATCATATATCACCCCACAGGGCATCTTCGTATTCACCGCTCAGTTTAGTCTCGATAATCCCCCTCCCTCTAACTCCCTCCCGCCAGGGGAGGGAGGAACTGGTAATTGCCTTGATATAGTTACCGGTGTGCCCGATCCAGAGACCTTCCCCCTTTCGCTCCTCCCACAGCACCGGCATAGTCTGCCCTGAAAACCGTCGGCGAAAGTCTTGGGCACTGCGGCCTGCCAGCTCAAGCATGATCCGGCTCCGAGACTTCTTGATCTTCTCGGGAACCTTACCGGGCATCCGGGCGGCTGGGGTACCGGGACGTGCCGAAAAGGGGAAGATGTGCAAACCGGCAAATCCGATTCTCTCGCAGAAGCGATAGCTCTCCTCGAATTCCTCCTCGCTCTCGCCGGGGAAGCCCACAATGACATCGGTGGTGATGGCAATGTCGGGCATCCCCTCCCGAACTAAATTCACCGTCTCCTCGTACTCGCCGGTGCAATGTCCACGCCCCATACGCCTGAGCACTGAATCGCTGCCGCTTTGAAGGGCGAGATGCAGGTGGCGGCATATCCGTCCATTGTCCCTCCAGAGCTCGATAAATGAGGTGGGTAGCTCCCCCGGTTGAAGTGAAGAAAGCCGCAGACGCGGGATGGCCGTATCGTCCAGGATCCGCCGCACCAACCCCGCAAGGCCCTCCTTATAGGCCCCAATTCTGGTTCCGGTGAGGATGACCTCCTGGTATCCTTTGCTCGATCTATCCTTGACCTCGGTCACCACTTCTTCCGCGGGCACGCTGCGTTCCCGTCCCCGGACATGCGGCACAATACAAAAAGAGCAGCACTGATTACATCCGTCTTGAACCTTGACCAGCGACCGCGTGCGGAACAATTGCGCCTCATAGCCATTGAATGTCGTGTCCGGGATACGTGATCCGTGTCCGGACACGGCCAACGGTCTACGGACACGGTTTTCAAGTCGGCCGGTAACTATCTCCACCAGACGATCCTTATCCGTGTTGCTGACAGCGAGATCAACCCCTTCCACCTGGACTCCAGCCGCGTCCCGGTCCACGTAGCAACCGGTAGCCAGAACCAGAGCATGGGGATTGGCTCGACGGAAGGATCGCAGATGGTGCCGGCACTTACGATCGGCGATATGAGTTACGGTGCAGGTATTGAGGACATAGACATCGGGGTCTTGATCGGGGGCTACTACGCCGAACCCGGCATCGCACAATTTGTATGCCAGAGATTCGCTCTCCGCCTGGTTGAGCTTGCAACCAACGGTCTGAAGAGCAACAGTTGGTCGGGCACGGTTAAAGTGCTCGGGGTCTTCATCGTCAGTGGTATCCATACGCCTAATTCATTATATCAAGTGCAATCGAGAATTACAAATTACCTTACATCTGCTGCGGTGACTTCATCCCCATGAGGCGCAGAGTCCGGGCGAGAACGATTCTTGTTGCCTCCACTAGCTTCAGCCGTGCCAGGGTAAGCGGCTCATCTTCAGTAATGACCCGGCATTTCTCGTAGAAAATATGGAAGGCGGTGGCCAGGTCCTGGGCATAGTGGGGGAGGTGGTGAGGCTCAAGGTTCTTGACCACCAAATCCAGGATCTCCGGGAAGAGGAGTAATTTCCTGATCAGGCTCAGTTCAGCATCCTCGGTGAGAAGCGATACATCGCCCTCGGCGTAGTCAATTCCCCTTTCCCCGGCCAGACGCAGGATGCCGGCGATGCGAGCATGGCCATATTGGACGTAATAGACCGGGTTGTCCATCGACTCTTTCCTGGCCAGCTCCAGATCGAAGTCCATCTGACTGTTCGCCGACCGCGCCAGAAAGAAGAAGCGACAGACATCAGTACCAACCTCATCCAACACCTCCCGTAGAGTGATGATATCCCCGGTGCGCTTGGAGACCCGTATTTGCTCCTCGCCGCGGCGGAGGCTGACCATTTGCGAGATTATTATCTGCAGTCGCTCTGGTGAAACACCTAAGGCATTGACGGCGGCCTTCATCCGGGAGACGTGCCCTTGATGGTCGGCTCCCCAAACGTCAATGACCTTATCAAAGCCACGTTCCAGGAACTTGTTGTAATGATAGGCGATATCCGAGGCAAAGTAAGTGGGCGCCCCGCTGGAGCGAATCAGGACGTTGTCCTTATCCTCGCCAAGTCCGGAAGAGACAAACCAGAGCGCCCCATCCCTTTCTTCAACATGGTTATCCTGTTTGAGCATCGCCAGGACCCGCTCAAATTTACCAGAATCATATAGCGTTTGCTCACTGAACCAGACGTCGAACTGGACGCCCAGGAGCTCAAGATCATCCTTGATGGCGTCAATTATTATCTCAGACCCAATCCGGCCTATGTCCCTGATTGCCTCTTCGCTCTCTAAGAAGACATCCCCCCTCTCCGTAGCGATCCGGCGGGCTATCTGAATCACATACTCTCCGCGATACCCATCGGCCGGTATCTGAGCGGGAAGGCCGAGGACCTCTCGATAGCGCGCATGGAGCGATGCGTAGAAGTTGTCCATCTGATTCCCGGCATCGTTGATGTAATATTCCCTCTCCACGCTATATCCAGCGGCGCTGAGGACATTGGCCAGGGTGCTGCCCAGAACCGCTCCCCGACCGTGCCCCACATGCAGTGGCCCGGTAGGATTGACGCTCACAAACTCCACTTGCACCCGGCAGCCCTGCCCTGAGTCCGAATCGCCGTAGTGATTACCCTGGCTCAGGATTTCATCAACCTGCCGGCGAAGCCAGTCCTCCCTAACCTTGAAATTGATGAAGCCAGGTGGGGCCACCCAGACCCTCTCTATTTCCTCGATGGGAGGCAGTAATTTTACCAGGGCCTCAGCTATGCTCAGAGGGTTGGCTCTGGCCGCCCGCCCCAGCTTTAGAGCGATGGTCGCCGCATAATCGCCATGCTCCGGTTTTTGGGGATGTTCGACCAGAATATCGGGCAGAGCCACGGAAGGGATCAATCCCTCCTCTCGGGCTTTGATAGCAGTCTGCTTGAGCAGCTCGGCGATCTTATCTTTAATCATCCCTATCTCGTAACGGGTTCAAGTGTTACGCAGCCCCAACCGTGAACCGCATAATGCTAATTCCGCCAGGTCTGCAGCCCAGAGCGTAGCGTCTTTATGCTGCGAAGGAGCAATCGTAAGCGCACCCGTAAAGGGTGCGGCTACGAAGATTCCGGCATCAGGAAGCGATAGCCAACCCCGTGGTCAGAAAGAATTATCCTCGGAGCGTATGGGTCATCG
>QLUN01000133.1 GCA_018725455.1 Chloroflexota bacterium | reverse complement strand
CGCTGGATTACTCCGACTTGAGGAGGGCAGCTTGCGAGCTATTCTGACTCAGGCAATCATCGCCGCACACGAGAAGGCCAAAGAACTGGGCAAGGAGCAGAAATGAATTTTATAGCCGCCTTTATCCGCTTTCTTATCGATGTGCTTACGATCGCCATCTTTGCCAGAGTAATCATCTCCTGGTTCCCCGTGAATCCTGGCAACCGACTGGTGGATGTGTTGTATCAAGTAACCGAGCCCATTCTGGCGCCGCTGCGGCGGATTATCCCACGGGTGGGCATGATAGACCTGACCCCAATGATCGCTATAATTCTACTGCGAATCGTTGCCGCCCTGGTACGGTGATCCCTTTAATCACCTCATCAATTTCCCCTTGACTATCTTGATGGTTTTGCCGTATTGTGTTCTTGCAGAAAACGTGGTATTATGCAAAACAGTTTCTCCCCCAATGGGGAGCCAGGAGAAGGAGACACTGATGACGCTCAACTACACCGATGAAGCCATCAACTCAGCTATGCAAAGGGAATGGGAGAAGGCGGCAAGAATTAACGAGAGTATAATTAAACTCTCCCCGAACGACATCAGCGCCCACAATCGCCTGGGCAAGGCATTGACTGAATTGGGGCAGTACACCGAAGCCCGGAAAGCTTACGGGCGCGTGCTCGAACTCGATCCAAACAATAGTATCGCCAGGAGAAATCTTCAGCGTCTGTCCTATTCCAAGGACGGGCAGGGACCGCCCAAAGACGCTTGCGAAATCGAACCCGGGTTCTTTATCGAAGAGGCTGGCAAGGCCAGGATGGTTAACATACACCGAAATGGCCCCAGCGAGACATTGGCCAAATTGTCCGCCGGTGACCATGTTGATCTTCAGGTGCGGGGACAAGCACTAGTCGCAGTGAACGATTCAGGGGAGTACCTCGGTGAGATCGAGCCCCGAATAGGATTGCGGCTAATCGAGTTGATGAAAAGGGGCAATGAATATCAGATGGCGATCATTAGCCTCAGAGATGACCGGATTAAGGTGATGATCAAGGAAACATTTCAACATCCTGCCCAGATAGGCCTCCCGTCATTCTTTCTCCCGAGGCCGGCTGAGGACCTAAAGCCATATCTGAAGAACACCATGGTGAAGTACGATCTTGATGACGAGTTCCTTGAGGAAACAGAGGGGCCTGGTCATTGGGAGAGCGAAATGGAACCCCTCTGGCAGGACGATATTCCCCTCGAAGAGGAAGTACCCGCCCTCGTCACCTCCCCACCCTCACCCACAGCTTCTCCCCGTCGGTGATGAAGGCGATGGTGCTATCCTCGGAGGTGAGGAAAAGTCTATCCTCACCGACTGCCTGTCGCAATCGATCAACCACCTCATCATGCGGGTGCCTGAATCGGTTATCCGCCCCTACGGAGATCGCCGCCAACATGGGTTCAACCTCAGACAGAAACTCAGGCGTGGTGGAGGTATTTGACCCATGATGAGCAACTTTGAGCACGGTGGACCTGAGCTTCACATCCCGGGCAAGAAGATACGCCTCAGCTTCCCTTTCGATATCTGCGGTCAAGAGAAGACTGAAATTGTCATAGGTGAGCCTCAGCACCATCGAGGCATTGTTTTGGCGCCCCCATAGGGTATTCGATGGATGAAGAACCTCCAGTTGTACCCCCGGTCCCATGGTGATCTGCCGGCCTACCTGGGCAATGATATGCTCGACTCCTCTCTCATCGATCAGCCGGCGCCATTCCCAGTAGATAGCGGTATCGTGGCTCTGCCCGGTGGTCAGAATCCTTTCCACCCGGTAGCGCTGCAGCACCTCTACCAGTCCAGTGATGTGATCAGCACCAGGGTGCGTCAAAATCAGTAATTCTATCGTCCGGTCCCAGAAGGGCATTTTTTCTCCCAGTCGAAGGCTGATTGTTCCAGCACAAGGGCCACCATCGATGAGTATCTGCTGATGCCCCTGTTGAATCAGGATGGCATCTCCCTGCCCGACATCGAGGATGAATATATGAAGTCGGTCGCACGGGACCGTCAGGGCCGCTGTCCAGACCAGGATTGCCACCACAGCGAGCGGGAGAATAATCCATTTCAAGGGAATATTCCGGGCAAGTTTAGGCATTGCACCCCCCTCAAGCGCCTCCAGTTCATGGGGAGCCAAATGGCTGCCACCAGAATACCATAATAAGCAACCACCCAAGAAGCTCCCACCTCGACATCTATCGCCGCAAATGGGATAGCGGCGAAGAGCTCGACCACCCTGATCACGTACGCGGCGAAAAGCCATGAGACCCAGCCTAAAATGCCGGCCACCGCGGGCGCGAAAATTCCCACGATTCCTACCAGCGCCGCGGAGAGGATGATGCCTGATACCGCCGGCAGGGTCAAAAAAGTGGCGGGGACATTCGTCAGGGAAATTCGCTGAAAGTAGTAAGCAATCAGCGGCGCGACAGCGACGACAGCGCCTATGGAGACGGCACAGCTCCCGATCACAAAGTTGGTACTGGGTGAGACCTCTCCATCTCGATTGCCAAAGACCTTCTTCCCCCAACCCTCGAATATGGGTGTCAGGAAGACGAGCCCTGCCATAGCAGTAAAGCTGAGCTGAAACCCGATGTCTCCCAGGAGTAATGGATTTACGGCCAACATTACCGCGGCGGCAAGGGTGAGAGCAGTTACCGCGCTGCGTGGTCTACCGATCCTATCGGCATAGAGCCACAGGCTTGCCATGATAGCAGCCCGAATCACCGCGGGGCGCATTCCGCTGAGCATAGCGTAGAACCAGATCGTAGCCAGGACGAGCAGAAGGTATGTTGGACGCTGCCTGCCGAATGCCCAGACACTGGCAAATAAGGCAATCCCAGCAACGATGCTCATATGAATCCCGGAAATAGCAAGCAGATGCGCTGTTCCTGTCCGGGCGAAGTCCTCCCTTAACTCTGCGGGAAGGCCCCGATGCAGCCCCAGCAGCATCGCCTCGGCGAGCGAGCACTGTGGCTCGGGCAGCGCTCTCCGCAAAGACTGAGCCATACTGCCTCGCAAGCGATAGATGAGTTCCATCGGCCTGGATCCCTGCCCGGCAGCGACGAGGGTGATCTCGCGGGGACGGGATATAACGGTATAAATCCTTTGTCGGGCAAGAAATTCACGGAAATCGAATCCCCTTTCTTCGTCCGGGGGTCTTGGAGATTCCAGGTTGCCCTTCATCTCCAGCAGGTCGCCGTAGCGATAAAAGGGGAAATCCCGCAACATTTCCCAGCCAGGGAACCGGGGAGCGTTGACCTGGACCCTGCCCGAGACGCTCTGCCACTCGCCATCCAACTTGATTTCCCGGACCTCAAGTTGAAGGGTGGT
>QLUN01000132.1 GCA_018725455.1 Chloroflexota bacterium | reverse complement strand
CTCAGTTGGTAGAGCAGGGGATTGAAAATCCCCGTGTCGGGGGTTCGATTCCCTCCCTGGCCACCAAAATTCAGCATCCAACTCTTTCTTCTCAGTTGGGAAATCCACTCGTGCCTCCCGCATGACACGCGGGATTCCCGCACATTCTTCGTGTGCGACCCGGGGCATGTGGTCTGGTAAGAACATCCCCTGTTGCCCTCAGATCTGCCCTTCCATCCCTCGAAATCGGCGCTTACTCCTTCGCTGAAACACACGCAGTGGAGCTTGCGGATCATGGGATTACAAGCGCGTCGGCACAAGCAGCTGCCCCGAGGTTTTGCTTGGTCAATCCGATCACCCAACCAGCGCTATGCCGTGGGGACACTCTCCCAGCTCAGCAACTATTGCGCTCACTCGTGTGCGCCACGGTGCACGGCATAGGCCGCCAAGTCGATGAACCATCTGACTTTTGGCGTCAGGTAGCGGGCGCTGGCAAAGACGGCGTGAACGGGTGTTGCAGAGGGGTGACCAATCGGTCAAGAGGGGGCGCAAGAGCCCAGCCTGAACAGCGGGGGCTGCGACTATCAAGGGCAATTGCGCGATACCGAGCCCACCAATGGAGGCATCTCGTGATGCCCTAGATCACGCGGCGGCTGGCAGGGTAGTTTTGCCTAGCTCACAAGATAAGTTGAGTTTCTATCAAGGAGAAAGACATGAGCATTTCAATCATCGGTGCCGGCAACGTGGGCATGGCCCTAGGTAGCGCATTCATTAGTCGCGGAGAATCGATTGTCTTTGGTGTACCTGATCCCGAAAAATACCGCGAGTCGGTCTCGGCCTTGGGTGATGGGGCCAGCGTAGTAAGCACGGTCCAGGCTATTGCGGCCAGCGATGTGGTCATTCTGGCGGTGCCTTATGCAGCGCTGCCCGCCATCGCGCAAAGCGTGCCCGACTGGCAGGGAAAGATCCTGATCGATGCCACCAACCCGCTGGCCTCCGGTCTGTCGGGCTTGGTTCTGGGCACCACCACGTCGGGGGCAGAGGAGCTAGCCAAACTGGCGCGGGGCGCTCGGGTGGTCAAAGCCTTCAACACGACCGGAGCAGAAAACATGGCAGACACCCGTTATCCGGGCGGTGCGCCGATGATGCCCGTATGCGGTGACGATGCCCAAGCCCGCCAGCGTGTGATGGCGCTGGCTACGCTGCTTGGTTTTGATTCCGTCGATTTGGGCCCCCTCGTGGCGGCGCGCTATCTTGAGCCGTTCGCCATGACTTGGATTCATCTGGCCCTCAAGCAAGGCTATGGCCGTAAGTTTGCATTCGGCATGTTGCGCCGAGGCTAACCCGAACTTTGGCGTCCTCCAGTACGTAAACCCCTGTCCTGCTTTAACTTTTAGTTCGCGGGATAGGTTTCTTCTGGGTACAAGCCGGGTTCAGCGCGAGCAGTGCCAAGGCCTTGGGTAATCCCCCAGCCACGAGTAGGTCACATACCAAGGATCCCCTTTCAGCCGCCATTTCTCGCAAGGACTGTCACGCATCGCCACCCAACGCCGCAGGCAAATTGCCAGAGGCTAATTCAAGTCAAGCCCAATGCGATGAAACGACCTTGCGTTTCCCAGCTGCATTAGCCCGATTTCTGGTTCAGTGCGTGCTCTTCTTCGGCACGGCTTTTTTGGCGGTGCGCTTCACCGGTTCGGGGCGTGCGTCGTCCTCGTCCGCTGGAGTTGCGGACGGCTGTAGAACCTCGACCAATAGCCCCTTGGTTTTGGCCGTGCCCTCGTCCATGACGTCAAGGGACGTCCCCCGGTAGGCACGGCCGTCAGCCTGTACGAACGAACCGATCTTGCCCGGCGTGGAAATCTCGAGGCCAGTAAGGTCGAGGTATGTGGTGATGCGCAAGAACGCGTCCTTCTCCGCTTTGCCTTTCGCCTTGGCACGCTCGGACTTCGCCTTCGCGAGGTCTTGCTTCGGCAAGACGACCTCGCGAATGATCTCGTCACCCTTGTAGAGCACGAACCGGAGTGACGCGGGAGCGTTCTCCGGGTTGGTGGTGAACATCATGCGGGCCACCAGTGGGCGTGCCACGTGGGGCAAGGTTGGAACAATCATCGACGGACCGTAAACGCCGATGAAGAAGTGCTTGCCGTTGTTCTCCTGGCGCAATTCCTCGAAGAACATTACATCGACGTATGCGGCTGGCTCGAAGTGCTTCGGAAGGACGCTCATTACGCCAGCTCCATCCTGACCGGGGCGGAAGTGTGATCAGTGACGATGATCGTTCGACTGTGGGGCGCAGGCGAGCGAGGCCCTTGCTGCGCATTCTCAATGCGTACAGGGTCTTGAGCGCTCGCCGCTTGATTGATGAAGGTTGTGCCCTCGTGAAACGCACAGTGGGCCTTGATCGCCTTGCGAACGAACGCGTTCAGGGTCTTCCGCTGCGTCTTTGCGCAGCGAACCGCCCATTCATGCTCTTCTGGCGCAACACGGATGTTGAAAACGCCCTTGAAGGGCCGATCTGGTTCGCGGCCCTTAGCCTTGCAGTGGTCGAGGTAGTCATCCACCGCGGCGCGGAACTCGCGCTTCAGCCCGGCGGTCGTCTTGGCCTCGTAGGTGATCAGATCGCCCTTCAAGATGAGCTTGCCGAACAGCACGCCATCGTCGACCGACACCTCGCAGGTGCCCTCAATGCCCTTATAGATCATCGTCGACATCGTCATCTTCCAGTGCTTCAATAAAATCAATGGCCTGCGCCACCACGTAATCCTTCACGATGTTTCCGGGATGCGGCTCATGCCAAGCAATCTGCTTACGTGAAGGGCCATGTACGAAGCGGCGCCTTGCACCCTTTCCCTTCTCCATGACGCAGTCGTGGTGCTTCAACACGGCAACCAACTCGTCCCAAGTGAAATCCTTGGGCCGACTTCTGAGCCGCGCCAGCAGCTTTTTCCGTTTGGACATCCTAACTCCAAAAGTGTAACTAGATTCTTAGTTACAAAATGAACGGGGCGCTCACTTCCGGGGGATCTACACCGGCGACGCGTCCTACTGCGCCCCAGCTTCCAGCTTAGCGCGCCCAAGCGGCCTTGGGCCGCCCCTGCGTGGCCGCCGCACCAATCGCAGGGAGGTAGATGCCCGAAGGGGCTCTTCCCCTGAAGATTCGGACGGCTTTGGCCTGCGCGCCTCGCCTGCTGGCTACAAACCCCCTTACGCAGGTGACCCTAAGCGATATCGATCTGGTCCGCCTGTAACGCACCGCATCGATACACACTCCCGGTTAGCCAGTGGAGTAGCACCTCCGGGGAACGTATCCGGCCACCGGATTTTTGCGACAATGCGCTGCTTCGTCCCCGTAGCTCAGATGGATAGAGCGTCCCCCTCCTAAGGGGAAGGTCGCACGTTCGAATC
>QLUN01000131.1 GCA_018725455.1 Chloroflexota bacterium | reverse complement strand
GCAAACCGAGGCTGAGGGGCAAAAAAATGACCTTGTTCCGGGGTGGGGGTGGTCTTGGTCATTGAACTTGCGGATTCAGGTACAAAGTCGGCCATGCTCTATTCACCTGCTGGGTGAAGCAACAGATATGGCCTAAGTTGTTGATTTAAATGGGGAATCAGTGGATTTTTTAGGGTGATGTCACGGATTCAGGATAGTAATACGCAGATCTTCATAGAACTTGACGTAAAGCGCGAACGTGCGGCACTCCACGGCGCGCTGAAATGCCAGGGCGCGGGTTTCTACCCAACGACGTGGCTCGCTTTCACTGCCAGAGGCGGATAGCCAATTTTCATCATCGTCCTGGATGTGCGCGTTCTTTGCAAAGTCATCCAAGGCCAATTTGGATTTCACCGACGCATCGCCGTTGGATCGGTTTTCTCCGCTCTCCAGCACATGGATATTGCCCATGCTGTTTCCGATAAACCAGTGACCAGTTCTATCCACGTTGCCCTTGTCGTCTTTCACGGGGAAGTCGATAAATCGGTCGCCAGCCGCTGCACCCGTCCAATAGGCCCACTGTGCACTGGGCAAGATGTGGTCAAAGTCAAACGGTGTTTCCTCGTCCATGCCAGCCAATGCAGGATGCATTTCAAATGCCTTGTGCACGTAGTCGCGCTGTAGCCACAACAACATGGGGTGGACATGGCCGCCTTTTCGGTTCCACCAACGTTTGTAAATTTCGACGTGTTGCCTGACAGCATCATCTGCCGTCTCTACATGAAACCGCGTCAACCCCCTCAGACCTTGGATGCCGTCGGGTGAAACCGTCAGCCCACCGATGGCCTTCAGCGCTGCAGGACTTGGCAGCGGATAGGTGAGGTCATTCTTTGTCGCACTCAGAATCTCCATCAACGCCTGATCCGGGAAGACATCTGCACTTGCCATCAGGCTGCTGTTTTGCAGGGCTTTGATGGCCACCTCGCTTGCTTTGGCGTAGTCCATAATGCACAGATTGCCTTGCAATGCAAACCGCACCATCGGAAGCCGAGAGCGTTCCATGGCCTCGGCAGAGGGGCAATTCAAGGTGTGCCAAGCCAAAATCACTTCCAACAAGGGAATGGGCAGCAGACGCAGAGCGTGTTTGGGCAACCCCGTGGTGAAGCCTGGGTCGCTGTAACTCATTTTTTCAAGCACCGCTGTTAAGCAGGAGGCAAAAGCTCCTTCTGGCTTGATTTCTTTATGAAAATTTTGAATGAATTTAGGATGATTGCGTACCAAACGGGCAAAGGCAGCTTTGTCCAGTCTGGCCGAATCGGTGATTTTTGACTCTTCGCCGTTCTTCGTTAAAGAAAGCATCGTCAAGCGGACAGCACTCATGACCAGTGTGGTCGGCGTGTAAATGGCGCTGACTCTCTCGTCTTCGAGCAAAGCTTCTACCGTGTCGTGTGCCTTGGGCGCGTGGTGCTTGATGACGGAGTAGACATAGTCGGCATTGCTCAGTGGCTCTCCGCCCGTTCCGACCCTTTTGAACAGGATGGCCAGCGGTGGATCAATAGCGGAATTGGTGTCAATAGCGAAATTGGTGTGCTTGTCTTCAAAGATTTCACGCCGAACATGGATGACGGGGAATTCACAATCCAGCACTTTTTGAAGTGCTGCTTCAAGGGGATGAGCGTATTTGACCAAGGCAGCTTCCGCCGGAAGCGAGGTCAATTTTTTGGAAAAATGATGCGAGAGTGCGTTGCTGGAGGAATCCTGGTCCTGGGGGTTCGCTGCGGATAATGCTTTGATTTTTTCTTTCAGCGCCTGTTTGAATGCAGTCAGCCGCTCCACCAAGAACGCTTCCAACCTGTCCTTGTTGGCTATCAAATCGGGAAGAGGCAGAGCGAATTCGGCCTCCCAAGGCATGAAATCAGGTAACTTCCACAAGGTTTTCACATCCTGTTTTTTCCAGACCTGATTCGCCAAGCGCAGTTTGCCCCGCTCCAGCTTGCTCAGCGGTTGACCACCCATGCTGGCTCGGGCGTAGCCAAAAGGCTGTGCCTTGGTGGCAGCCCAAAGGCGAAACTGGTACTCGCCTTGAGGGGGGGCGTGCAGATCCACCCAGACAGACACCGGGCGAGTGGGATTATTCAGACCACCAGGCCAACCTGCGAGCATGGCCAGGGTTCGCTGCTGCCCGTCGATCAAGTCAATGTCGCCAGACTCAGATTGACGTGTTCCCGCCTCCCCCAACACCTTGACGCGAAGGTCCAGTTTCGATTCGGAAGCCATCAAAGCTCCGACCGGCATCCCCCTGAGCAAGGTGTCCCACAAGTCAAGCAATTTATGGGGCGCCCACACGGAGCCACGCTGAATCATGGGTAGCACGACACGCCGAGTTGCACCCGCTTGGCCGGACGCCCACTGCATCCAGTCTTGCAGCCTCTCGACCTTCACGCTTTCAGTACCAAAGAACGAATCAGTCATGGTTTCCTCTGGTTCGGAATTTAGGTTGGGATGTTGCTTTATCTATGGGTGTCGAGATAGCTATCGACCATCTGCTGGGTGTGCGCTTTGAACCGTTCCAGCAGAAACGCAGGTCCAGTCACCCTGATACTGGCTCCCTGGCTCAGCAACCACCACCACAATTGCCATGTGTCTTGCACGGTGACCTCCAGTGCACCGCCGCCGCCATCGGGCGTTAGCGTTTGGTCCAGGGACAGCGGTGTTTCTCGCAAGATGCCCGTCAACGCCTGGTTGACCCAGGCTTGCATCTTGAACGTTGTTCCCGACTCAAACTGCAAGGCACCGGCTTGCAAGTACGCATCCAAGTCAAAACCGGGCACCTGGTGGCAAGCATTGAAGCTGGTTTCGGCTTTCACCATGCGGTGCAACGCATACAAGCGCATATCGTCGTATTCATAAGCCGTGGCCACCAGGTATGTGATTTGACCGCGCTGCACCAGTGCTTGCGGGTGCAGCACCAGACCTTCGGTGGTGCTGCCCGAGGGGCGTTGGTAAGTCACCAACAATTGCAGGTTGTCCATCAAGGTTTTCTGCACGGTGTGCAAAACATCCGCATCAATGACTGGCGCCACCATCGGCAAGCAGGGTTGCACGTACTTCACTTTGTGTGACCAGGCTGCGGTTTTGTTGTCGGCCCCCAGATCCGACAGCTTGTGTCTGGCGTGTTCAAACCGGCTGCGCAAGGGCTCCAGAATGGCATGAGGTAGCAAGGGGGTCAGCAACTCCTCGACCAGCCGTGTGGACACCGCATCGGCCAGCGTCAATGCAGGCATGTCGGCACCCTGTCCCTGCATACGGGGTATCCCTTTAGCTCCACAGATGGCAAAATCGTCAAATGGACGCGCCAACAACTCCCCCGATAGGTGGAAAAGATTATCCGACGACCTGGGTTCAATTCC
>QLUN01000130.1 GCA_018725455.1 Chloroflexota bacterium | reverse complement strand
TATCGAAGCCGGCCCGGACTCGCTGCTGGCACTGGACGCCGCGCTGTTCGATAGCTGATCGACCGCGTCGGGCTGAAGACGGCCGAGGACACGGCGCCAAGGCGGGACAAAGCGCGAGCGGGCCCGAATCGATCCATCCAAGGCGGACAACGTCTGACGATCCGGACGCACCGCTGGACAGGTCGTGCCGGGAGGCAGAGACCTGGCCCCACCCGTGGGCCATCGCCGATCCACGGAGGTCGTCCGTTTTCGGCGTGTGCTGTCACAGCAGGCATGCTCGGACTTTCGATACGCTCGAATGGTAATGTGGCCAAAGACTCGTTCACAGCGTGCACACCTAAGGGAGATCCCGCCGCGTTACCATATGGTAGAGTCTCCGTAAACTGGTGTTCTTCTTGGAAAAGAGAGGCGCTGTCTCCCAGATCTCCGTGCAGTCCTGCGATGTCGAGCCGGCCTCCAGTCACTGCAACCTGATCCGGTGACGTCTCCCATAAAGAAAATTGCGAGCGTAGGTGCTACGGCACTCCTGATCACTGCTTGCTCGTGCGGCAGTGCTGTTGGCGGCATCGGCGTTCTCTTGATCAGCAACGAACTCGGAACCTGATTGTTGAGTGTGAGCAGAAGGCTCCTGGCCATGGGGGAGCATAAAAATACCCATGTAATGCGACATCCGAAGGAGATGACATGTTGAAGAAGCTGATGAAACTCGTGGGCATTGAGGTTGTATCTGCCTGTTCGGATATTCGGGGTGGTGGCGGCAGTTTGAAGGAACAGACCCATTACTATTTCTTCGAATAATAACGGGGGTGGTCCCGCCGAAACGCGGGACCACCCTGCACCTATCGTAGATGCAAGACTGCAAAGGGATGATTGGCTGCGTCGGACATTCTGGATGTCTGCTCAGTCTGGAACGGTGTATTCGAGCAGCAGCCACGCGCTAGCCAAGATGGCTAGCTGGTTCATGATGCGAAGGGCCTGGCCGGCCGCCCCTGAAAGCCAGTGGCTTCTTCCAGCACGCGCGCTCCGGGGCACGCTGTCGCAACGCAATGCCGCAAACGATGAGCCGGCCCGTCGGGCCTACGAGGCCATTGCGTCAGTTGCGAGAGGCGGGTCGCTTGCGAGACTGATGGAAATCTCAAAAGGCGAAAGTCAGCGCTTGCCTTACCACGTCTCTGATGCGGGCCGTTTATCAGAGATGCTGTCCATTCACCCCAAGACAGACTTCAACTGCTTAGAACATAGCTTTTGGGTGGCCGCGGTCTTGGGCTCGATGCGGATTGCATGCGAACTGTATCTGGGGAGCTGGATTCCGACTTTCAATGCACACGCATGGGTAGTGGCGCGCATCGACGGCGGCGTATTGGTTGATGACGATATCGAACGGGTCGTTCATTATGCCCCGATGCTTCGCGTGTCATTCCCCCAGGCACAGTAAGCATGCTGGACAGGTTTGACCTGAAGGTCGATGCGACTGATGCGATCGTTGCCCATTGTGGGTCGCAGTC
This sequence comes from Chloroflexota bacterium, assembly GCA_018725455.1. Classification (GTDB taxonomy): domain Bacteria; phylum Chloroflexota; class Dehalococcoidia; order SZUA-161; family SpSt-899; genus BS503. The sequence goes on along the minus strand of QLUN01000130.1, from coordinate 1,886 downwards.
AACCAATCGTGCGTTCTATTCCGAAGTCTCAGGTTTTCTGGGAGATCTGGATGGCATGGCGCGGCTGCCGCGCAGACTCCGACAGGACGCCTTGGCCTTTTACGTGGCGCAGATGCATCTAGGCGCCATTCCGCTCGAAAATAGCGGAGAAACGGTATATGAGGCCATCAAGACGGTTCCTCGCGGCACTGCTGCGCAGATTTCTTCGCGTAATGAACGATGGCAAATAATCCAAGAGGAAAGAGCGCAGCCCTTGGTTGGGAACGCTTCCCTGCGAGACCTGCAGGATTGTCTATGCGATGCAGCAAGCTACCTGACCCAGGGGCATCAAGAATGCTGGTTGGAACTCTCCGGCGGAATTGACTCGACCCTCGCCGGCGCAATCATCCGACATGTCCGGGGGAGAGATTTCAAGATTCATGGCCTCTCGATTTGCTATCCATATCGCGAATTTGCGCTCGAACAGCGATACATAAATATCGCAGCCGATTTCCTGTCTGCCGACTGCACAATGATTGACGGCACCAATCTGCTGCCCTTCTCGGGCTGGCAGGAAATGTCGTTTGATGCCGTCGTCGAGCCCTCGATTTTTCTCGCAGGTTGTGCTCAAAATACTGTCCTGACGAGGCAAGTTCCCAACGGTGCTTTGCTCATCAACGGCAATGGCGGGGATGTCTTGTTCAGCGATGGGCCCAAAGGACTGGCGAGACAGAGGGCGCAACCTTTTATCTCACCCTCTTGGATGTCTCAGGAATTCTCGGCGCGTTGCAAGGCAGCCCAGGTTGATTTGCGCAACTCCATCTCGGACCGGGAGGCGTTCACGACGGGCCTCTGCCTGGATGATAGATGGACTGAGCGGGAACTGATCAGGGGCAAAGGAATTCGGCGCAGCCACATCTTTCTGGCAGAGACACTGCCTATCGTCGTAGCCAACCTGTTCGACTCACACCTCGAAAATGGCTCGGGCAAGTGGATGGTGAAAGGCTACCTGAACGCGTTTCTCCCGCACGAGGTTTTGCACAGGCCAAGGAAAGTGGGATACGACGGCCTGTATGTGCGAGGGGTTCGTGCTGCCGCCAAGGCTCTTGAGAAGCTTCTTTGGGACAACCGCGATTACCTTGCGTATTGCGGAATTGATGCGGGGGTCCTGAAGGGCAACCTTTCGGATCTGGCACACGGTCGGGCGGATGGAGAACTGGCAACCATTTCCGTCATCACGTTCTTGCGCTGGCTACAAGACCAGCGCCATGTTCATGCCTGAAATGCCTCGCAGATCTTTTTTTAACGGTCATCATTCAGATCGTGCAGGGATGGCATTCATGTTTTGGTTGCTCGAGCGACCTACGCATGAGGCCGCCAAGTGCGTATCGCCCCAGGCCATCGCCTTGCTGCGCGCCTCGGTGCCCTTGTTCGTCTCGCGATAGTCCAGCAAGGCGGCGGCGATTTCCCCGTTGGCCAGATACGCACACCCCGTATTGATCACGACCTGCCCAAGTTCGCTTCTGCGCTGCATCAGTCGCTTGCGTTCGGCATGAAGACCCCCGCCGAGGCGTACGCTTTAGCGGCTTGAGCTGAGCAGAAACCGCTGGGTCGTTACATTGGGCACCTTCGTGTGCACGTAGTACACGCCATTCGCCCGCCGATGCAGGTTCGTCTCCAGCCCCATGGGGCTTCCCTCCTGTGCGTCGACGTCGATGCCGGACGTCACGACAGGCCCTTGATCACCGCATCCCTGCCCGGCGCGTAGCACGCGGGCGTAGCAAACGAAAAGAGCCGGACATCTCGCGATGGCCGGCTCTTTCATTTCAACGTCTTGCTCCATGAATTGGTCGGGACGGCGGGATTCGAACCCACGACCCTTTGCCCCCCAGGCAAATGCGCTACCA
>QLUN01000013.1 GCA_018725455.1 Chloroflexota bacterium | reverse complement strand
TAGGTTGATTTCCCCGCCATATTGGGGCCGGTCAGTATTATCAGTTGAGCATCATCGGTGGCGAGATATGTGTCATTGGGCACGAAGCCACTCAGCGCTTGCTCCACCACCGGGTGACGACCGCCGCTGATATGGATAGCATCTTCGTTGGTCAGTTGCGGCTGGATATAGCTGTAGCGCATTGCCACCTCAGCGAAGGCGACAAAGACGTCGATATGGGCCAGGGCATCGGCCGTGCCCAGAATACGCTCCGCCCAGCCAGCGATCTGACGGCACACCTGTCGGAAGAGACTGGTCTCCAGCTCGCCGATCCGCTCTGCCGCATTGAGGATCAGCGACTCGTATTCCTTTAGCTCCGGGGTGAAGAAGCGCTCCGCACCAACCAGAGTCTGCTTGCGAATGTAGTCCTGCGGGATGCGACTCAGATGAGGACTGGTGACCTCGATGTAATATCCGAATATTTTGTTATATCCCATCTTGAGGGATTTGATCCCCGTCCGCTCTCTCTCCCTGCGCTCCAGATCGGCAAGATACTGTCTTGCCTGCCTGGAGGAGGATCTAATCTGGTCCAGCTCCGGCGAGAAGCCCGGCTTGATCACCCCCCCCTCCCCAGGAGGCTCCGCGGCGATAGCCTGCGCGATCAGGTCAACCACCTCCTCACAAGGCTTCAGTCTTTGAGAGAGCCATCCCAGCGGCGAAAACTCCTCGCCAATCGCCGCCTTTATCTGGGGAACTGTCTCCAGGCTACGCCGCAGCGAAATCAGCTCCCGCGGGATAGCGATGCCTGATCGAATGCGGTTGATCAGCCTCTCCATATCGGCCAGCCGTCTTAAGGCATTAATGATCTCGGTACGACGGGCGGTGTTGGCTACAAACCAGGCTACCGCTTCCTGCCTTTGCTTCAGCGCCTGCAAATCAAGCAACGGCTGCCCCAGCCATCTTCGAAGCAGCCTGCCGCCCATCGGTGTTCCGGTCAGGTCAATCACCGATAGGAGGGATAGCCCGCTGCCACTCGGCTGAAATAGCTCCAGATTACGCCTGGTGGGAGCGTCGAGGACCATGAAAGACCCGGTAGAGTAGGTAGACAGCTTCGGCAACTGACTCAAAGCCGCCTTTTGGGTCTCCGTCAGGTAGTGAATGATAGCTCCCGCAGCCTGGATGGCCAGTGGGAGATGAGCGCATCCATAGCCCTCGAGGGAGGCGACTTGAAAGTGGTCCAGCAGGGTTCGGCGCGCCGTCTCCAGCTCAAACCAGCGTTCGTCGATTGAAGTCTGGAGACGCTTCGCTCTGGAGTCTGGAGACGCTTCGCTCTGGAGTCCCCCACCCCGTACCCCTGAGTCTCGACTCTCGACGTTCCTGGCAACGATGATCTCTGAGGGGTTCAGGCGCCCCAGCTCGGTGAGAGCCTGATCGGCACTAATTTGTGTCGTGGCGAATTCGCTTGTCGTTATATCAACGTAGGCGATGCCGGCTCGCTCGCCATCGCTCACCATGGCGGCAAGGTAGTTATTGGCCTTGATTTCCAGCAGCTCCGGCTCAACGACCGTCCCTGGCGTGACCACCCGCACCACCTCCCTCTCCAGCAGCCCTGGGCTCGTCCGGGGATCGCTCACCTGCTCGCAAATGGCAACCTTATGCCCTCTGGCTATCAATTTCGCCAGATAGCCATCCAGGGCGTGATGGGGGATTCCGGCCATCGGGAAGCGTTGGCCCTTACCCATAGAACGCGAGGTAAGCACAATCTGAAGCTCCCGTGAGATGTGCCTGGCGTCCTCATCGAAGGCCTCGTAGAAATCACCGAGGCGAAAAAGAACGATGGCATCGGGATACCTCTGCTTGATTCTCAGGTATTGACGCCTGACGGGGGTCATTTCCATCACTCTCTACGGGTTAATTGCCTCAATCCCCTGCTTCCCTGATTATAAAATATCGCGATGCCCTTTGGAAGCTTTTCTTATCGGCTAGTCGTGCGCCAACCAAAAGAGCCCTCGCTCTCCGAGCGAGGGCTCTCAACGGCTACCAGATTGGAATGGTTCTACAACCCTCTCAAGTAAGCGTCAATATCAGCAGCGGCGCGTTTGGCGGCTCCCATGGCACTGATCACCGTGGCCGCCCCGGTAACCACATCCCCACCGGCCCAGACCCTATCCTTCACCGTCTTGCCCGTCTCCTCGTCCGCCACCACAGTGCCCCTCCTGGTAGTCTCCAGCCCATCGGTGGTGGAGGGGATGAGGGGATTGGGGGTGGTACCCAATGCCACGATCACCATATCCACATCGATAATGAACTCACTGCCAGTCTTGATGATGGGACGGCGTCGCCCGCTTTCATCGGGCTCGCCGAGTTCCATTTCATAGCATTCCATGCCGGTCACCCAGCCCTGGTCATTGCCGATGAACCGTTTGGGATTGGTGAGGAACTTGAAAACGATGCCTTCCTCCTCGGCATTCTCCACCTCCTCCAGCCGTGCCGGCAACTCCTTTCTGGAGCGCCGATAGACGATGTAGACCTCCTCAGCGCCGAGCCGGAGGGCGCATCTCGCTGAGTCCATAGCCACATTACCTCCACCGATCACCGCCACCCGCTTCGACCTCTTAATCGGGGTGTCGTATTCGGGGAAGAGATACGATTTCATCAGATTGGTTCGCGTGAGGAACTCATTGGCGGAGTAGATGCCATTGAGGTTCTCTCCGGGGCAGTTGAGAAACATCGGCAAACCTGCCCCCGTGCCCAGGAAAACCGCATCGTACCCCTCAGCCAGGAGTTCATCAACGGTCTCTATCTTGCCGATAACCGAGTTCAGTCGGAGATCCACACCCAGTGACTTCACATACTCCACCTCTTCCCGAACGATCTCCTTTGGCAACCGGAACTCCGGAATGCCGTAGACGAGCACCCCGCCAGGCACATGGAGGGCCTCAAAAAGGGTTACCTGATGGCCCATCTTGGCGAGCTCGGCGGCCGCGGTGAGTCCCGCGGGGCCCGATCCCACTACCGCTACCCTTCGGGGTGACCCTTCAGGGGAACCCTTCTTTCCGGCACTTTTATTAAAGGGTAGGGGCGAATTTATTCGCCCTGTGGGGAGGCTAAAGCCTCCCCTACCTCCTCCACGGGACACGGCAGAATCAGGAGCCTTTCGTTCCCAGTCGGCCACGAACCGTTCCAAGCGCCCGATAGCGATCGGGGCACCCTTCTTGGCAAGGGTACAGACCTCTTCACACTGGGTTTCTTGGGGGCAGACTCGACCACAGATGCCGGGCAGGGCGTTCTTGTCCTTCATTATCCTCACCGCCTCGGGCATATCGCCATCCTTGATTGCCTGGATAAATCCGGGGATATCTATATCAACCGGGCAGCCGGGGACACACGGGCGTTTCTTGCACTGGATGCAGCGGATAGCCTCCTCCATGGCCATCTCCAGGGTATATCCCTGGGCCACCTCGTTGAAATTGTGAGCCCTTACCTCGGGTTCCTGTTTGGGCATGGAAACCCGATTCAGATTTATCTTTATCTTCTCGGTCATTAGATAATACTACATCCGGTGACGCCTACCTGCTGTTTACTCCAGATATCCAGCGTCCGCTTCTCCTCATCCAGATAGATACTTTGCCGGGTTATGAGCAGGTCCCAATCAACGAGATGTCCGTCAAAATCGGGGCCGTCCACGCAGGTGAACCTGGTCTTGCCTCCGACCTCCACTCGACAGCACCCGCACATTCCGGTGCCATCAACCATGATCGGGTTAAGGCTGACGATGGTCTTCACCCCGAAGGGCTCGGTGGTCCTGGAAGCGAACTTCATCATAACGGTAGGACCGATAGCGATAACCCGCTTCACATCCTTATTCGTCTCTAGCAGCTCTCTCAGCGGCTCGGTAACCAATCCCTTGCGTCCGTAGGAGCCATCATCGGTGGTCACTATCAGCTCATCGCTCACGGCCATCAGCTCGTCCTCCCAGAAAACCAAATCCTTGTTCCGAAAGCCCATAATAGAGATGATCCTGTTGCCTGCCTCTCTCAGCGCCCGGGCGATGGGCATAATGACGGCAATGGCAAATCCCCCGGCGACGCAGGCCACAGTGCCTACATTCTCGATCTCTGTCGGTTTTCCCAGGGGGCCGATGAAGGCATGGAGAGAATCACCTGCATGAAGCGTGGCCAGCTTCTGGGTGGTCTTCCCGACCTCCATGAAGACCACGGTTATGCTCCCCTCCGCACGATCCCAGTCAGCGATGGTGAGGGGAATGCGCTCACCAACCTCATCAATCATCACGATGACGAACTGTCCTGCCTGGGCCTTCCGAGCCACCGCCGGGGCATCAATCCGGAGGAGATGGGTATTGGGAGTCAGATCCTCTCGGTGTAAGATTCTGTACATACGCTACTCCATTATAATTGGGGTTGAGCAAGAGCAACCGCTTGTTGGATATGCCGCCTATGCCCGGGCGTTCAAAACACATAGCGTTCACCTCACAGCGCAAAGGTGAAGAGGAGCACATTGAACTCACCCGAGAGCGGCACTGATAGCGGAGATCACTACAAACAACACGGCGAGGATGATGGTGAACCGGAACAGCGTCTGCTCAATACCCCGCCTGGTCCTGAAGCCCGAACTCTCCCCCCCGCCGAATATACCACCCACCCCGCCACCCCCTTTTGCCTGTAGCAAGATAAGCAGGATGAGGCTCAGGGTAACTACGATTACAACAACGTGCATAATTTCTCCTTAATCAGCCCGGCCACTATATCCGGCTTTACTCGCCCCTTAGTGGCCTTCATCACCTGCCCCACCAGGAACTTTAGTGCTTGCTCCTTACCTCCCCTGAAGTCCGCTACTGCCCGGGCATTCTCCCTCAGCACCTGATCGATTACGGCCGCTATCTCCTCAGTCCCGCTGATGAGCGTGAGCCCCTTCTCGGCCACGATCTGATCTGATTGCCTGCCGCTGTGGAACATCTCCTCAAACACCTGTTTCGCCAGGGTGGTGCTTAAGATGCCTTGCTCTATCGCATCTAGCATCCCGGCCAAATGCTGTGGGGTGATCTTTGACTCGCTGATGCCGATCCCTTCAAGGTTAAGAAGGCGAAGATACTCCCCCAGCATCCAATTGGCAACCGCTTTGGCTCGCCCTCTTAGTCGGGAGTCTGGAGTCTGGAGTCTGGAGTCCAGAGTCCGGTGGGGCAGGGAGGGGGACTCTAGACTCTTGACTCTAGACTCTTGACTCGTCTTTAGGCAAGACTCGAAATAATCGGCAAAATCGCGGGCACTCGTCAGCAAGTCAGCATCGTAACCTGACAGCCCATATTGTACCATAAAGCGGTCTCGCCTGGCAACCGGTAGCTCGGGCAGTCTGGCCCTTATCCCCTCGACCCACTCAGAGCTTAAAATCAGAGGTGGCAGATCAGGCTCCGGGAAGTAGCGATAGTCATGGGCATACTCTTTGCTCCGCTGGGCCACCGTGACTTCTTTATCGTCGTCCCAGCCACGGGTCTCCTGCACCAGTGAGCCGCCCTCCTCAAGCACCTTCCGCTGTCTGTCCTCCTCGTATTTTAGAGCAAGATAAACCGACTTAAAGCTATTCATGTTCTTGACCTCGACCCTAGGATAGTCGATAGTCGATAGTCGATAGTCCCCCTCCCCTCCCGACTGCCGACTGATTGAGCGCAGACTGATATTGGCATCGCAGCGGAAACTACCTTCCTCCATGTTCCCCGTGGAGACCCCCAGATATCGCAGCAGACTGTGCAACCTCATCAAGTACAGGCGAGCCTCATCAGGGGAACTAAGGTCAGGCTCGCTCACGATCTCCATAAGCGGCACGCCGGCACGGTTGGCATCCACCAGACTATAGGTTTCCCCCGAGGGATCGGTGCGATCCAAGAGCTTGGCTACATCCTCTTCCAGATGGACACGGGTGATCCCGATCCCCTTTTTCTTATTATCGATCTCTATTTCCAGCCACCCGTGGTGTGAAAGAGGCACATCGTACTGGGAAATCTGATAACCCTTCATCAGATCAGGGTAGGGATAATTCTTGCGATCGAACTTGCTGCAACCGGCAATGGTGCAGTCTAGTGCCAGCGCCGTCATCACGGTGTATTCCACTGCCTGACCATTTATGGTGGGCAGGACACCCGGCATACCCAAACAAACAGGGCACACATGGGTATTCGGTAAGGAATCGGCGTAGTCGGCACGGCAGCCGCAGAACATCTTGCTGCTGGTCAGCAACTGGGCATGAACCTCCAGGCCGATGACGGTCTCGTACTTCATAGCGCGGTTTGTACGGCTAGTATAGCAAATACCGCTGGGTGAGAGCAAGACGGGATTCACCCGGCAAACAAGGAGTCACCTTTTTGGACAGCCTGATTATCTATTACATGGTAACAGGTAAGTTTTTCCAAAAATTGTGCTTGACAGGTTTAATGAAATGTGGTATATTGAACCTAGCTTTTGGAGAAACTAAACTATTACATTACATGAGGAGGCAGGCATGTACAAGAAAATACTGGCACCATTAGATGGTTCGGAACTCTCGGAGCGCATTCTGAAGCATGTTAAGGCCATCGCTACCGGGTGTAGTGTTCCAGAGGTGATCTTGCTCAGGGTAGCAGAGCCTATCCGACAATCTTATGAGATGGGCGAAGACTGGCGCCGTGCCGTCGAGAATAAGGCCGAGACCGCAGCCAGGGAGTATCTATCTCAGGTAGCCGCTGACCTGAAGCAAGAGGGCATAGCCGCCGAGACTGTCGTAGTGCGGGGGCAGGTCGCCGAAGAGATTCTAGACTATGTCAAGAATAACCAGGTGGACCTGGTCATTATGAGCACCCATAGCAGATCAGGGATTTCGCGCTGGCTCCTCGGCAGCGTGGCTGATCGGGTGGTGCATCATTGTGTGGCCCCCGTCTTGGTGGCTTCCCCGACTGCCTATCGATAGTGCGGGGCAAAAAATGATTTAGGGTTTGGTTGCACAAATTCGCAGGGGGGGGTCTACCGATGTCCATTTCTTTTTCCGGCAGCGAGCTTGTCAATATCGCCATCGATATCGAGAGGAGAGGGATCGCCTTCTATGACGTCATAGCAAGGTCAACCGAGAATACCGTCGCTTGTGACGCCTTTCGATATCTGGGCGACATGGAACGACAGCACGTTCAAATTTTCCAGGGAATGCTTGCTCAAGCCGATAAGTACCAGCCTTCAGAGACCTATCCCGGTGAATATGCGGCTTATCTTGAAGCACTGGTCAGCAGCGCTGTCTTCACTGATGAAATGCTCGCCAGCGAAATGGCGACCCAGTCGGATAGTGATATCAAGGCACTGCAACTGGCCATCGCTGCCGAGAAGGATTCCATACTGTTTTACTATGAGATGAGAGACATAATGTCTCCGCGAGCGCAGTCGGCAGTAAAGCGGATAATAACCGAGGAGAAGCTGCACCTCAGACAACTCTCCGAGATTAAGAAGAGACTGGCCACCCTTTGATGACGCCGGCACCAGATGGAACGCATCGTGCCAATCGACAACCTACCTACAGTCTATCTCTGCGAGCACTATACCTGCCGGACACCGCTTACCGACCCCGCCTCACCTGGTGCCCGGCTACGAGGGGGTTGATCTGTGGGAGGCATCTCCCGAGGCCGATTACTATGTGATTGCACTATAGCAGGCATCACTCAAGGAGGGCGCCAGGAGTAAACAGATACCTCGTTGGTGATCCAGCTCCCCTTATCCCCGAAGTGCGGTTCCGAGAACCCCGGAACCTGACGCACAAAGGCCGAGACACTGACCTCGCCAGCGGTGGCCGTGATGACATAATCCTGATGAGCCCTGACATATATCCAGGTATACCTGATTCCCCCCCTCCCAAAGAGACTCGTCTCCTTGCTAGGTCCCACAGGCCGATCTCCTGGTGGTTCCACAGGCCGATCTCTCGGTGGTCCCACAGGCCGACCTCTCGGTGGGACCACAGGCCGATCTCCTGGTGGTTCCACAGGCCGATCTCTCGGTGGTCCCACAGGCCGACCTGGATTGAAAAAGACGATGGTGTAGATGCCGGGCCCAGTAATGTTCACCGAGATATGATTGTAATCCCTGCTCGACTCAGCCATTGCCAGCGGCTCCTGCCCCGGCCAAGCATAAATTCTCCCCGCAACCCCAGGGGTTCCCTTCCAGATGCCCAGCCTCGTCAGGCCGGCGGGGCTATATGCCCAGTTAACCCTGAGTTCGCCTGGCTTTACATGATGAAGCCGCATCAAATAGCCCTCGCCCGCGGGAATCACGCGCAGGTAAGGGTCCCGAACACCGGGATCGACAAAAGTCTGCTCGGAGGGAAGAGCAATGGTCGCCACATGGATAACGATGGTGGGCGTGTGGCGATTGACAGTGATCTTGGGAACGGTATAATGAAGGCTGAGGGCATCCGCCCCGCGAATAAGATCAGCCATTACTCTGCTTACGCCTGCCTCAGCGGCATAGCCAGCCATCACCAGCTCCCGACTGGCAAGCTGTCGGCGAACGCCCGCGTCGAGAAGGGGCACCAGCAAGGCCAGCAGTAGCAACCCCACCACCATGTAAATGAGGACATATACGAGGGCCTGCCCCTGCTCATCTTTAAGACTCACGGATTATCTCCGACGCCCAATGACCACTACCGACGGGCAACAATTATATCTACTCTTCGAGATACATTCCCTGCGGTAGAGGTAATCTTTACCCTGACTACACCATCTGGGACTTCAAACTTCACATCTTTCTCGGTTTGAATATTTCGCGCTATCCTGAGGGTGGATTTCACCACCCCATCACGCCTTTCCTCCCGAATAAGCGAGGTGTTGCCAACATCAAAGAGATAGGTTACCTCAAACTTCACCGGCGAGTCACCGATGTAATCGGTCCACACGAACCGTCCGTATCCCGGGCTGGGCAGCGGGGCGAAGCTCTGAAAAGCCTGTCCATCCCTCGTGATCCAGCGACGTGCGAAGTCGAGGTCGTGCATCACCGCCAGTTCGTTATCCATTCGGGGTCCCAGCCGCATCATCATCTGGGTGGCCGGAACCATAATGGCAACAACCATGGCACCGATCGTCATCGCTATCACAATCTCTATCAGGGTAAGACCTTTCTCGTGTCCTCTCATCGCCTTACTTTATATCCTTCCATCTCCAACGAGCGGTGGCGACCGGTGAGCGTGATTGTGATCCGCTGTATTATCACCTCAGCAGGAGTGCCATCGGGGTAGAATAGGGGCACCGGGACAACCTCTACCTCAATGGCGAAACCCACGGGAAGGGAAATAACATCATAATCCCCGCCAGGACGAAATTCCTGCCCCTGGATACTCTCCATCTGGGCCTGAATTAACTCCAGCATTACAGAACGGTCGCGGACCCGATCGGCACTGGTTATCGCCGCTGATAGCGCGGTGAACGTAGCGGGTATAATTAGGGCTATCAGAGCCAGGGCCACCACTACCTCGATCAGGGTCTGGCCTTTCTGCTTGCCACCGTGCTTACGAAGGTTCATTTCACGCCACATCATTTCTTCGGCCCACTCATAATTGAGGGGCAGGCAGGCAAGTCTTCACTCTTTAGAGCCTGATGGCTCAATCACGGATGTCTGGTGGAAGGAGATTCGGGATGGTGTTCTTGATGGGATAGCGCTCTGAGCAGTTGGCGCAGTAGAGCGAGCCGCTAATCACCTCCCTATCATCCTCTTCCTCAACAGTGAGTTCGAGAGAGTTCTTGCACATCGGACAGGCTAGTATCTCCATGAGTTCCTTTTTCATTGGATCACCCTCCATATACAGGCTGAAGGCTGAAGGAGCCTAATAGCCTACTAATAGCCTAACAGTCTTCAGTCTATCCACCTAACATTAACCGGGCAGACCCCACATCTCTGCTCCTGACAGAAGGTCTGGTAGAGATGAATCAATCCCTGCTGGCGCAGCGCCGAGCTTACAACCTTTGGCTTCCCCGCACCCCAGAAAAGCTTGCCCAGGTACCGGGTTATCCGATTTTCACCCAGCCGGGGATAGGTTCGATACAGCTTCAGAGTATGCTCGCTGAACTTCGGCTGTGAATCGGTCTCCGCCCAGGCGAGGGAAAATGGCAAAACCACATTCACCGTGATCTCCCGTGCCCGCCCTCGCCCGATGAGGTCGGGGATCAGAAAGCCGGACTCAATCTCGGTCACACCTTTGCCGGGCTTTGCCCCCTCCACGAGCTTGACTATCCCTTCAAGCAAACCTCGGTTCAAATAGCGGTCGAAGAGATGTCCCGCTGCCAGCAGTCGCCGCGAGGGGAAATTCCTGGGATGTATCCGGAGGAGGTGCCAGTCGGCGTAGCTCATAGCATTTTCGGCATTCAAGGAACACCAGATTGCCCCCAGCTCCGATGGCGGCTTCAAACCCCCAAATCTCGACCTCTCCCCGCATTGCGAAGGCAGCAACCCCGCCCCACCCAGAAGCAGAGCCTGGAGCACAAGCCTTCTGCTCCCGAGCTCCTGTTCTGCCGCAATGCTCTCCAAAACACGAAGTGGCAGGCGGCGCGCCAGCTCCTGAAAAGGCTTCTTATTCTTCGTATATCCGAGAGCTCCCATCACGCCGTGGTACAAGACCTGCGCCGGCTCATCGAGGATCAAACCCACCTCAAAGAAAGCCGACTTCAAATAGAACCGCTCCTCGCCACACCGATCCAGGATTTCGCCGATTCTTCCTTCTCCGTACTGACTCCCAATGTCACGGCAGGGGGCAAGGGGGGTTATCGCCCGCAGCGAAAGCTCATCCATTGAGCCGTTGAGGTAGTCGTGTAATGGTAAGGTTGGGGCCAGCTCTCCGCTTTCAAGTTGAGCGGGCTTCTTGGCATCGTCCCATAATACCACCTGGAGAATCACACTGTTGAAATGCGGATCGAGGTGGTGGCCATGTGCCCTCCAGTCGCCTGACTTCACGTGGAGTTCAACATCGCCCTGGAGTATCTCATCATCGAGAATGATGATGGCTCCGAGAAAATCGGGGCCGCTATCCCTGTTCTCTATCCCGGGCGAACGCACCCTCACCATCCGGCCGTCACTCGTAGGAAGGGCACCCTTCTGCACCCATTGACCCTTCCAGATTCTGGCCAGGAGGTTTTCGGGAACCCCGGATTTATTCTCCGGATTGATACCGGTCACAACTCATACCCCCTAACCCGGACAAGAAAATTACCTTGAATTCAAAGATTGCCTTAATTTACTCCGGATGCTTCCTTAAATCATAACAAATGTAACTATTCAGCCTGCTTGCGTGTTGCTTTTGTTTGCTAATGGAGCGCTCGGTGTTGAAGCAGGGAATGGCAACGACAATTTTCGGCTGAGTCGGTTTAGATATATATTCCCCGCGGGTTCGATAAGTCGAACCCTTACAGGACGCTCGACATTGCGGGTTCGATAAATCGAACCCTTACGGCTTTATACCTGCGACGGATCTATCGCTATGCAGGGTGAAATCGGCCAGCGTATTCTGCTCACACGCCTCGATACATTTACGGCAAAGGGTGCATTTCTCAATATCAAATTCAGGCAAGGCCCTCTCCTTATTCCATACTATTGCCCCGTATTCACAACTCTTATAACACTTCCGACAGTGGATACAACCGCTGTCACACTTCTCCCTACCCGGAATATCCCTTAACGGCTCATAGTTACAGAGAAAGGCAATCTTTGTACTCGCTGGAACCAGCTCGATGAGGTTCAGTGGGCACTCGACTAAACAAAGCCCGCACCCATTACACTTCTCCAGGTCTATAACGGCCACCGAGTCGGGAGAGGCTTCGCTCTGGAGATGCTTCGCTCTGGAGATGCTTCGCTCTGGAGTCCCCCTCCCTTGCAGTCTGGAGTCGACAGTCTGGAGTCGAGAGTCCCTCACCCTCCCCGGGACTCTTGACTCTTGACTCTTGACTGTGATGGCGTCCTGGGGACACACCTCCAAACAGTCTCTAAGGCCGAGGCAGGCGTAGGGGCACTTCTTATATCCCCCGAGAAGCAGGGCTGCCCCCTTACATGTAGCAACTCCCGAGTAATTGTATATCACCCCCGAGTTCCCACTACAATGGATAAGAGCCTTCTTGCTCATCGCTGATGCATCCAGGGTCAGTCCGAGAGCCTTCTCCAGGCGCTCCAGCCCCTCAGTATCCTGCAACAGCGGGGCACACGGGGTCTTAAGCATCAGACCTGCATTCTTTGTCAGCGCCTGGGCATAAGCAAAGCAGCCTGGTTTACCACAGGCGCCACAGTTCACCCCGGGCAGGATGCCGCTTAACTCCTCTGTTTTCTCGAGTCCTAGCACCTTACGCGGTATCACCACATATACGAGGTATATCAATAACCCGCAGGCAAGCCCTATTCCGGTGATCACCAGCACTA
>QLUN01000129.1 GCA_018725455.1 Chloroflexota bacterium | reverse complement strand
TATCATAGACAGAATGGATTTGTCAAATCGAGATAATGAATAGCACGCCCTGTGGTCGATAGAACTTTCCTATGCAAACCCCAGCCTATGAGTCCGCCCGATTGACAAACGGTCCGCGGGGCCATACACTAAAATGAGCATATAGTATTCAAAAGATTCCCGGGATTCGATACTATTCTTTGAGGGGGAAATGATACTCGCCCCCAAACACTTTTTGCATCTAACCTCCTGCCCCCAGGGGATGCCGTATCCGTTGCAATTGAGCGCCGCTTAAAAGATGGGAAGATGTATCTTACTGACCTCGTCGAGATTGCTCGCGAATTCGATGTTTCTGCAGCCGCCTTGCTCTATCGCCTTCTTAATCTTGGCTATAATGTCATCATCAAAGCTTACGAGAAAGGGTTCCTACATTGCCTGAATCCAATCTCACTTCAAAAGCCGCCTTCGCATCGATACCAGCGTTGACATTCTCTGTAAGGGGACTAGAATAGAACTGTTGTGGGAGAGATTTCTCAATCTCGATGCTGAGGCCATAGCAGGACATGACGAGAAAGTTCTACCTTGATACTTGTGTTTGGTGCCGACCTTTCGATCGGCCGGCAAATGAGAGAATTATCCTTGAATCAGCGGCAGTAAAAGGAGTGATAAACAGGGTGGACAGCGGTGAAGTAGTTATTTTGGCCTCAAGCATTCTGTTTTTGGAAGCGTCTTTGATTTCTCAGGGATACAAAAGGGATGCGGTTAGAGAATTCATAAGTCGGTCGATTGCTGAAATAGCTCCAGTAACGGAGCGGAGCGAAGAGTTGGCAAACGAGATCATGGAAGATTATAATATTAGTGCGATGGATGCCATGCATCTTGCGATTGCTATAGATAACGAGGTGGAAGTTTTTCTAACTACGGACGACAAGATTCTAAAGAAGGCTGACCAGATTTCAAAGTATGGCATAGAGGTTAAGAATCCAGGGGAGGTGTTCTAAATGGAGGGAGTAAATGTTCTGGAAAAAGCACTGGGCGTACTAAAGCGCCAATTAAGCGCCGAGGAATTCCTGACCTACCTTCAGACTATCACTCCGAGGGTTGGAGATGCCACGAAAGAACTCAGTGAGAAAACAGCAGGGCTAAGCTTACAAGAAGTCATACAAAAAGCGAAGGAACTAGAGGAGCAGTCAGGGTAAGGAGTGAAGCTGAAAATGGAATAGCGCGGAACCGTTTTTCCAGAGGACATTTTTGGCAGTCTATGAACGGGGGTTAAGAATGATAGATTATTTGATTCGCAGCAACCGCAGCTTCCGGCGGTTTGACCAGAGCGTAACTGTCACCCGCCAGACCTTGGTGGACCTGGTCGATCTTGCCAGGCATTCCGCCTCGGTCAGAAACCTGCAGCCGTTGAAATACATCCTTTCCTGGGAGCCAGACCCTAATGCCCTGATTTTCGCCACCCTGACCTGGGCCGCGGCACTCAAGGACTGGGATGGCCCGGCTGAAGGGGAGCGACCATCCGCATATATCATCGTGCTCGGCGATACAAAGTTGACCGCTAACTTTGGGTGCGACCACGGCATCGCCAGCCAGAGCATTCTGCTGGGAGCGAGAGCGAGGGGCTTGGGAGGGTGCATGCTAGCCTCGATTGATCGCCCAGGGCTCCGCGCGGCGTTCAATATCCCTGATCGCTATGAGATACTTCTGGTGCTCGCCATCGGTAAACCCAATGAGACAGTGGTCATTGAACCGCTCGGTCCAGAGGGAGAGACCCTATACTGGCGTGATAGCCGCGACATTCATCACGTACCCAAGCGCTCGCTGGATGAGATCATTCTGGGTGATAAGATCCAATGATACACGATGTGATCGTCGTTGGCGCCGGGCACGCCGGCTGCGAGGCGCATTTGGCTGCTGCCCGAATGGATTGCCGAACTGCTATCTGGTCTACACCAACGAGAAAATGCACCAGATAATCCGAGCTAACCTCCGGGGAAAATGTCTTGCATCTTTTGTCAGATCATATCCGGGAAGATTCCGGGAGAGATAGTCCATCAAGATGATGAGGTGATTGCTTTCCGGGACATCAATCCTCGGGCACCGATACATATTCTCATTGTGCCGAGGAAACATCTCGCTGCCCTGAGCGACTTAACGGAGGAAGAGCTATCCATCCTGGGTAAAATGGGTGGTATCGCAAAAAAGCTGGCGGAAAGGGAGGGCATCTCTGAGAGAGGGTATCGCATCGTGGTCAACTGCGGCGCGGAGGGGGGGCAAGTTGTTCCTCACCTCCATATGCATCTATTGGGCGGCCGGCAGCTCTCCGATGAAATGGGGTAGCCTCTGTCCGATAAAGGTCCTCTGCCCATGCAGGAACTCAGCAGCAGGCATCGGTCTTTTCCCCTCGATCTGAACCCGATGCAGCCCCAGTATGCCCTCCCCCGTCCCCACCCCCACCGGCACCTCAGAGGATAGCGACACAACCATCCCTGGCTCCACCTCCCCACCAGGAGGCAAGGCGACCGCCTCCAGTATCTTGAGAACCTTTCCCTGCCATAGGGTGAAACATCCCGGCCAGGGATAGAAGGCACGCACTCTTCTCCATAGTTCCGTTGCCGGAAGATTCCAATCGATCTCTCCATCGCTCTTGAGAATCGGCCTGGTATAGGTGGCGTCTTCCTCCTTTTGGGGCTGTGGCTGCAAACGATGCTCAAACCATTGGGGAAGAGTTTCTATCAAGAGATCCGCCCCAACCTGGGCCAGTCTGGACCCTAGGGATACGGCGGTATCTTTGCCATATATCGAAACCCTCTCCTGGCTTAGAACAGGCCCGGTGTCCATGCCGGCGTCCATCAGCATAATGGTAATGCCGGTCTCTGCATCGCCAGCCAGAATGGCGGAGACGATGGGAGAGGCGCCGCGATGCCGGGGCAGAAGGGAGGGATGAACATTCAAGCAGCCGAACTCCGGGATGTCCAGTACCTCCTGGGGTAATATTTGCCCAAAGGCAGCCACGACCACGACGTCTGGCTTCAGGTCGGCTAATCGTCCAACTTCAGCCTTATCTCTCAGCCGTTTTGGCTGGAATACCGCCAGGCCGTGCTCCTGGGCAACCCGTTTCACCGGTGGAGCGGTGGAGATCCGGCCGCGACCAGCAAGCTTATCCACCTGTGAGTAGACCGCTATTACCTCATGTTCACTGGAGATCAGTCGCCTTAGAATGATCACGCTGAACTCGGGCGTTCCCATAAATACGATGCGCATGATTGCTCCCTTCGCTTTGGTACTCACTCAGCCACAAGGGCTCTAAGGCAATAAGATAAACCCAAATTATGCACGAAGGTCCGCTATCGAGCTCTAGAGCCTCCTGCCCACCTTTTTGAAGGTGATTTTTGACCCCAGGGTGATTTTGGTGAGT
>QLUN01000128.1 GCA_018725455.1 Chloroflexota bacterium | reverse complement strand
TGCGCAGCCGCACCACCTCCATCAGCCGCATGCCGCTGCCGTAGAGCAGACGCGCCATCAGCGCATGGGTGCCCTGCATCCGCTCCAGCACCGCGGACACCTCGCTGGGCGTGAGCACCACCGGCAACTTGGCAGGGCGCTTGGCCCGCACCATGCCTTGCATCCAAGGCAAGTCCTGCCCCAGCACCTCGCGGTACAAAAACAACAGGGCCGACAGCGCCTGATTCTGCGTCGAAGCCGCCACATGGCCCTCCACCGCCAGATGCGTCAAGAACGCCTCCACCTCCGGCGCCCCCATCCCGGCCGGATGGCGCTTGCCATGAAACAAGATGAAGCGCTTGGCCCAGTGGATATACTGCGTCTCGGTGCGTATGCTGTAGTGGCGCAGACGGATGCGCTCACGCAGCAGTTCCAGCAGCTTCGGCGCTGCGGGGCCTGCGGTAGCCGTGCCTAGCACCGGCTTGGGTGTTGTTTCAGGAGTCATCGCAGGGGCATGAGTGAGATATACACCTTTTGATCGGTCGGATTGTACGCCTTGGGTGGTGTACACTTTTCGTTAGCAGCCACGCAATGAACCGTCGTGCGTCACGTTATTACCAACTAAAATAGACAGCCGAAGTGACACCAATAGGAACCCCAATGGGCCACGCAGAACAGCAAAATCTCTTTGACCTGCCGATGCACTCGCCACTCCAGAAAAAAACTGCGGCGCATTCGGCACGGTCTGGAACATTTACAGACAATATGAAACTGCCTGTTCATAGGTGGTTTCGGTATTCCGCAGGGTTTTCAGCCTCATGGGTTGAAAGCGTTTTGAAAGACCACAATGCAACGGCGGTTCTTGACCCGTTTGTAGGTTCTGGGACGGTATGTGTTGCCTCTGACAAACTTGGCATCCCCTCCTATGGCATTGAGGCACATCCATTCGTATTTCGTCTGGGTCAGGGAAAGTTGTCATGGGGGGAGGATATTGTCGATTTCGAGGCGGCAATCGCTAAATTGACGGCGACTGCTGAAAAAATTCGAGAATCTGTGAGCCTAAGTGAGGCCAATTCTTTAATCGTTAAATGCTATTCAGAGAACAGCCTTCGGGATCTCTACAGTGTCAAAGCGGCTTACTTGAAACTGACCCCGGAGTGGACAGCTTCAATCAACGCACTCGTTTTTTTGGCGATCAATTCGATACTCCGTGCTACCAGTCATGTGGGAACTGCCCAATGGCAATACGTCCTCCCCAATAAGACGAAGGCCCGCGTCACAAGTCCCTACGAGGCGCTAAAACTGCAAGCCAAAATGATGATGGACGACATGCGAGTTATGCAAAACGAGTCCGAAATCAGCAATGCTATCTTGCTACCTGCTGATTCACGCACCCTTGAAGGGGTGCCAGACAAGTCAATTGATCTCGTTATTACGTCACCCCCCTATGCAAATAATTACGACTATGCAGATGCGACACGGCTTGAGATGTCATTCTGGGGGGAAATAGGCAATTGGGGAGATTTGCACGGAGCTGTTCGCCAATACCTTATCTGCTCCAGTTCTCAACACGCCTCAAAAGACAAAATGAAATTGCCGGAGTTGCTGGCCGACCCTGCGATTGATCCGATAAAAGTCGAACTTACGAAAGTTTGCAACGAACTGGATGTAATCAGGAAAACCAAGGGCGGAAATAAGGCATATCACCTCATGATTGTAGCGTACTTTGCAGACATGGCAAAAACCTTTCAGGCGCTACGCAGAGTAACCAAGGCCGGAGCTACGCTATGTCTCGTGATTGGCGACTCTGCGCCCTACGGGGTGCACGCCCCTGTTGAGCGTTGGTTTGGTGAACTCGCCCTAGCCAATGGGTTCAAGTCTTGGTCGTTTGAGAAAATTCGTGACAGAAATGTCAAATGGAAAAACAGAAAACATACCGTCCTTCTTCATGAAGGCCGTCTTTGGATTAAGGGGTAACTGTGGCGCTTTCACCATCACATCGTTTTGGACAAATCATTGGGGACTTGCTCGAAGAAGTCATGGAACCGCAGTTTGAGATGTTTTGCAGTAGTCGCGGCCTGTATCTGGATAAGAGTGGTGTACGAGGGGCTGCTAGAGATGGCAAGAAAGTCTCTTGGCTGGACAAGTATGGCAATAGTCACGACCTCGATTTTGTTATTGAAAAAGGAGGAAGTGCAAGTGTGCGCGGTCGCCCTTTAGCCTTTATTGAGGCTGCGTGGCGTCGCTATACGAAGCACTCACGGAATAAAGCGCAGGAGATTCAGGGCGCGGTGCTGCCAATCGCAGAGAAATACGAATGGGATAAGCCTTTTCTTGGCGTAATTCTGGCAGGTGTTTTCACAAGTGGTTCATTGACCCAGATGAAAACTTCTGGCTTCGAGGTCGCGCTGTTTCCCTACGAAAGTATCGTCGCTGCTTTTGCGTCTGTTGGCATCGCTGTTAATTTTGACGAAGACACGCCTGATGCAGTATTTCAGAGAACAATTGACAGCATCGAAGCGATTCCGTCAGACGTTCGAGAACAGTTGAAACATCATCTGGTAGCTACTAACAAAGATATTCTCAATCAGTTTTTTGCAGAATTGCAGGCGACTCTTGATCGTCAAATTGAGCAAATTATTCTCATCCCACTGCACGGCCAGCAGAGTGAGTTCGGAACCGTCGCAGACGCGATTTCATTCGTAACAAATTACCGAGAAGACTCGTTACGTGATGGCACTTTCAGAAAGTACGAAATTATTGTTCGCTACACCAATAACGACAAGATTGACGCTTCCTTTCAGGACAAAGAAAAGGCAGTTGCTTTCCTGCGCTACGTTGCGCAAGGTGCCGCCTCGTAAAATCATGTCCCAAAAATCCGCTAACCCGGCGCTCAACTCGGACGCTGCGCATAAAGCCGCGCAGCGCCGGTTAGCTCTACGTTAGGCCTCGTTCTGGATTCTGCCGCTCCACCTCCGCGTGCTCCGGCGACGCTGCCCGGTTGCTGGCCTGCTGCTCGGCCTTCGGAAAACAGCATAGACACACAGCGCTTGCCTTCCTCCGCGCTTGCTTTCCTGCAAGGCCCCGGCCATAATCTCCGGCAACGCCGCAGGGTTCCAAGGCCCAGCTACCCTTCTCACCATCGCCTAACCTGCGGTTCAACTCGGACGTGCCTTCGGCCCGCCGGTTAACCTCAACGTTAGGCCTCGCTCTGGCCTCTGCGGCTCCACCTCCGCGTGCTCCGGCAGCGCTGCCCGGTTGCTGGCCTGCTGCTCGGCCTTCGGGGAACATTCGGGCACACAGCGCTTGCCTTCCTGCACAGCCCCAGCCATAATCTCCGGCAACGCCGCAGCGTTCCAAGGCAGCAGCACCCTTCACTCCATCGCCTAACCTGCGGTTCAACTCGGACGTGCCTTCGGCCCGCCGGTTAACCTCAACGTTAGGCC
>QLUN01000127.1 GCA_018725455.1 Chloroflexota bacterium | reverse complement strand
GAAAATGGGGTCGAGTAATAGCCGCGGTAAGGGATATACGCTCTTGTCAACATCTCATTCCTCCTAATTAGCGTGTAGGGTATAGCGTGTAGCGGGTAGGGGGTGGGGCTACCCGTATCTCTCCCTGAGAATGCGGTGAAGTATCTTCCCTGTCAGCGTTCGGGGCATCTCTTGATCTCTAATAAAATCAACGCTCTTTGGTCGCTTGTACCCCGCCAATTTGCCCCGGCAGAAGTCAATGATCTCTCCGGCCAGCTCCTCGCTCGGCCAACAGCCGTCATAGAGCACCACGACTGCCTTTACGGCCTCCCCCCACTTCTCGTCGGGGACGCCGATCACGGCGACATCTTTAACCGCATCATGCTCCACAAGCACCCTTTCCACTTCCGAGGGATAAACGTTTTCCCCGCCGGTGATAATCATGTTGGCTTTTCGGTCCACGAGCGTGTAATAGCCATCCTCATCCCGTTTGACCATATCCCCGGCGGAGCACCATTCACCATCAAAGGCCTCCCTGGTCTTTTGGGGCTCTTTCCAGTATTCCTTGAAAACCATTGGTGTCCGGCTAAATAACTCTCCCACCTCGCCATCCGGGACCTCCTTTCTGTTCTCATCCAGAATCCTGATCCTATCGGTTCTGAATGCCTCTCGGCCGATCGATCCCAGTTTTTGAAACTGTTCCTCCGGCCGGAGAAGAGTCACCAGTCCCGCTTCGGTGCTCCCATAAGCCTCCCAGAGTTCGGCATTTTTGAAATAGTCCATAATGGCAAGTTTCAAGTCCTTTCTGGCTGGTGCAGATGAGATCAACAACTGGCGGATTGAGGAGACGTCGATATCTTTTTTCACATCGTCAGGCAGAGCCAGCATCATAACGTAGTGAGTCGGGACCAGCGAGGTAAAGGTGATGCGGCATTCTGCAATGGTCCGGAGTAAATCCTCGGGATCGAACCTGGCCACGTTGTAAACGAATACCGGTGCCGACATTAGGGTATAGGGAAAGGAGTAGAATATGGAATTGATATGGCACAGGGGCATCACCAGCATCACCTTATCCGTGGGCCGAACCCCCATATTGAGGTTACTCACCAGATGCTGAGCGGTATGACTCCCGTGTGTTCTTACCACCCCTTTTGGCCGACCGGTGGTCCCTGATGTATACATGATTATCCAGGTATCGTCACTACCCACCACGATACCAGGCTCATTAGATGAGGACATGGACAGCAGATCCTCATACCCGATATATCCATCGGGGACAGGCCCATCCCCCAGGTAGATATAGGCATCCCGGGGAACAGGGAGCCTGTCTTTGATGCCCTCAACGAGCTCCACAAAGGGCGCCTCAACTATGAAGGCCTTACATTCCGAATGGTTGAGGATGTACTCTATGTCCGGACCTGTCAATCGGAACATCACCGGAACGATAATCTGCCCGCCTTTGGCACAGCCGGCGTAAATGTCCATCCACTCACCGCGGTTATAGGCGATCGTGGCAAAGGTGTCCTGGTATCCCACGCCCAGGTCTCTCAAACCATTTGCCAGACGGCGAGACCGCTCGTTCCATTCTTTGAAGGTGAATTTCTTACTCTTATCCTGCCATCCCAGTTTAGCGGGATAATTGATGGCATTCATCTTTAAGACGGTCCCAACATGCATCCATTCGCTTGCAATCATTTCAGAATCCCTCCCGAACGTAGCGCATAGCGTGTAGGGCGGGCTGGGGCTACCCGCTACCCCTCTCCCCTGGCAAAAAGAGCTGCCCCCACGGCAGCGGTCAACTGAGGAAATTCCGGCACCAGGATTTCACCTCCGGTGATCTCTTTGACCATCTCGACTAAATACGGATTGTGAGCCACCACCCCACCCGTCATCACCACCCCCTCCGTCAGGGAATCCATCTCCAGAATCCGCTTGATCACCGAAAAGAAAAGCCCCTTCACAATATCCGATACCTTCTCGCCCTGCCTGATTTTCTCCAATACCTCTGTGGCTGAGAAGACGGTGCAGTAACTCCCTAATTCCACCATGTTCTCCGCGGTCCGGGCTAGAGCATCCATCTCTTCGAGGGGGATTTCAAGGCGCGAGGACATCTCTTCAAGGAAGGCACCGGTGCCGGCAGCGCACTTCCGGTTCATCTTGAAACTCAGTCGCCGCCCCTGCGCATCCAGCTTGATAATCTTGTTATCCTGGCCACCGATGTCGATAATGGTCATGGCCATGGGGTAGTAGTGATAACATCCCCTGGCCTGGCACCCGATTTCTGTTTTGGTTTCGTGGCTGAAGGCGACAGTACTACGTCCGTACCCCGTTGAGACGCACCTTTCGATAGTCGATAGTCCCCCTCCCTCTAACTCCCTCCCGCCAGGGGAGGGAGGAAATGGACTGCCGACTGCCGATTGACTCATGGCCATCTCCAAAGCAGATTTCAGGCAGATATCAGCCGTCTTCGCGAAATCGGTTCCCGACTTTCTCACCGCGTATCCGAGCAGCTTCCTTTCCGCATCGAGGATCGCCACCTTGGTACAGGATGCCCCCAGATCCACACCCGCGAATATGTGATTGGTCATTACCCATTACCCCTCCCCTTCCAACTGCTCAATGAAGGCCTCGAGCTTGGTCATGGTCTGCTCCTCGGAATAACACCTCAGATCATTGAGGTCGCCGTCAATGACGAGTGAGGCGATACCCGGGCGTTGCCTCAACCTTTCGGGCATTCCGTAGCGGCTATTGGAATTATTGGGACAGGTTCTGGCATTATGGAAGATAATGCCATCAAATTTGAACCGTTTATGGCAGCTTTCAACATACCGCTCTTTATAGGTCTCATCTCTGACAATGAAGAGCTCCGTATATGCCTCGGCCATACTCTCAAAGGGATCATCCGGGTCAAGCTGGTCGAATATCCAGCTATTGCAATAAGTAGAGGCCACCACACAGGCTTTGAGCGAAGAGAATTGCTCAGATAATGCCCTCAGCTTACCCCATATCGGCATCCCCTCCCAATAGAGGCGATGTCTTTCTCCTTCTACCGCGGCCACGCCCTTTTCTACCCTTTCCCGCAGCTCAGCCAGGAGGAGTTCATAATACTCAACACCCTGCCTTGTTCCACGTGCCACCACTGCCGGGCCCATGTGAATGACGGCGTCGAAGAAGGTCCAGGGGGAAGGAATGGCGGAGGCCGATTCCAGGCAGTCTCTCCAGAGTGCCGAAGTGCACCGGGAATATTCGACGGCCTCTCTGAGGCGATCCATATCGAGTTTTTCCCCGCTCACCTCCTCTAATTTGGGCACCAACCCCTCGATTTGTTTAGCGATGTCCTTGATCTGATAATCGTGGATGTCAGCTATGCCACGATGGGTGTGAATCCCGATGAGCGGCACTTTGAGTTCCCGGGAGTACCAGCCAAACCAGTCCTGCACATCCCGGCACTGGTTGGTATTGAAGA
>QLUN01000126.1 GCA_018725455.1 Chloroflexota bacterium | reverse complement strand
TGGCCTGGTCGAAGAGGTCTCGAACCCGAGCCGCACCAACGCCGACGAACATCTCCACGAACTCGCTACCGCTTATGGAGAAGAAGGGCACTCCGGCCTCACCGGCGACCGCCCGGCTGAGGAGCGTCTTCCCCGTCCCCGGCGGCCCGACGAGGAGCACCCCTCGCGGGATACGAGCCCCAATGGTAAGAAACTTTTCAGTATTCGACAGGAATTCAACAATCTCCCGGAGCTCCTCCTTTGCCTCTTCAACCCCGGCAACGTCAGAGAAGGTTATGGTTGGCTTATCGCCGGAGAACATTCGGGCCTTACTCCGGGCAAAGCCCATTGCTTGATTGGCCCCCCCACCGGCGCGACGCAGCAGGAAGAACAGGAATGCGCCGATGAGGATCAAGGGCAGAAAGTTGAGGAGCACCGGCCAGACCGCAAACCGCGGTTCGTCTGCAAAGCGAATAGTCACCGCGCCGGGGCCAGTGATCGCTACCCCCTCCCGACTGAACACCTCCAGTATATCGGTGTGCCCACCTATAGTGGATGTCAGTTCCTCGCCATCCATGGTGGTGATCTCGAGAGTGGTTCCCTTGACCAGAATATCCCGGATTTCCCCAGCCTTTGCCATTGAGATAAGCTCATTTATGGCTAGTTCCCTTGGCTCCTCCGCCGGCGGCTGGATTACCATGACCAGGATGAAAGCCACTAATGCTATGACGATGAGCAGAATAATGCTCTTCCTCGACATGTTCAATTCACTCCCCGTTTAAGGTGGCAAACGTCAATCTCTAGACTAGAATCCCTTTTCACTTTCCATTTTGCGCAAGACTTTAGATTTAAGCGCCTATAGTAATTATAGCACAAATGAGGGCAATTTGACAAACAGTGGAGTATTTCGTGAACGCCCATCAGCGACTTTCATGCCAACGACCTAGAGCTGAGGGCCGATTGCTGACTGCTGAACGCTTATAACTCAGCCAGGATGCCTTCGTCCATCGTGGGGCTGTGTTCGGGGGCGGGGAAGTTGCCTGCCGTCACTTCGGATTTGTATTCGGCA
Organism: Chloroflexota bacterium; assembly: GCA_018725455.1. Lineage (GTDB taxonomy): Bacteria > Chloroflexota > Dehalococcoidia > SZUA-161 > SpSt-899 > BS503. Next base: position 2,400 of record QLUN01000126.1, on the reverse strand, counting down.
ATGGCGGACCTTATAATATCGGCAAGCCTGGCATATTGCCGGGCGTGTTTGGGAACAAAGTCAGCCGATAGGCCGAGAAGATCGTTGATCACCTGAACCTGCCCATCACAATCCCTCCCCGCCCCGATGCCGATAGTAGGGACACTGACTTTCCCCGTCACGAGCTTTGCCAGGGGGGCGGGGACCAGTTCGAGGACGATGGAGAAGACCCCCGCCTCATCCAATGCCCGGGCATCCCGGAGCAACTGCCTCGCGGACTCGGTGCTCTTGCCTACCGCCCTGGGACCTCCCAGTTGATAGGTTGACTGTGGAGTGTACCCCAGGTGTCCCATAACCGGTATGCCGCTGGCGACGATATGCCTGACCTTCTCAGCCACCGTTTCGCCGCCCTCAAGTTTTACTGCCTGCGCCCCACCATCCTGAAGGAATCGAGCTGCATTTCGCAAGGCATCTTCAATCGAGGTATGATAGGTCATAAAGGGCATATCTCCCACTACCAGGGCATTCCTGGTTCCCCTGGAGACTGCCCTGGTGTGATGAATCATTTCCTCCATGGTCACCGGGATGGTTGATTCATACCCCAGCAGAACCATTCCCAGGCTATCACCCACCAAGATGAGCGGCACCCCGGCGTCGTCAACGAACCTGGCGGTGGGGTAATCGTACGCTGTCAGCATACAGATTTTCTCACCCTCCCGTTTCATCTTCATCAATTGACCAATCGTAATACGCATTTCTTCCCCCCATTCAAAGCCGAGAGTCAAGAGTTCTCCATCTCCCTTCCGGCATCTTACATCCCGCTCTACACGCTACCCGCTACACCCTGCCCTGTGGAAACGATCTCATTCTGTGAATTGACGTAGACCAGTTTGGGATGACAGTATCTCGCTTCCTCCTCGGGGACGAGATGGTAGGCAAGGATGATAATGGTATCACCCTTATAGACCAGTCTGGCGGCAGCTCCATTGATGCAGATTTCACCCGGGCCGCCCTCGATGGCATAGGTTTCCAGGCGAGCCCCGTTGGTGATGTCGAGAACGTGAACTTGCTCATAGGGCAGGATGTCGGCCGCTTCCATGAGGGTTGGATCGATGCTTATGCTTCCCTCGTAATCAATGTTGGCTTCGGTAACCCGAGCCCGATGAATTTTGCCTTTGAGCATGGTCCTCATTGCTATCCCTCCCGGTTTATTCCTTAGTAATTGGCTCAACTCCTCCGCTCTTGCCCCATCTATTTTGCCTTTTGCCAGCGAGATACGAATCGTCTGAAGCGCCAGGTCGCGGTATGTTGCAGCTATTGCCGGCGCCCTCTTCTCCAGGGCATCGAGGTGCTTGCTGATGGTTCCCAGGTCGCCACGGGCGACAGGGCCGGTGAGACAATCTGGCAGCCCGACATTCTCAATGTTGTTTATCGTCCCTCGAAGCAAAGGTAGCAGGGCCTGCATCGCCTCTGAGGTTGGGACCCCAAAGGATTCCCAGAGGTCGGCAGCCATCTTGACTAAAGTAACCATGTAGTTACAGGCGATCACGGCGGCGGCATGGTAAAGCCCCTTGTCCCCGGGCTTAAGCACCACCCAGTGCCCGTCCAGAGAGTCTGCCATTCCCTTGAGGATTTCCAGAAGCGGCCCTTCGGCTTCCAGCGCAAAGGTGGAGCCCGGGAGATTCTCAATGGCATGAGTTACACCGACAAAGGTCTGCAGGGGGTGGAAGGCACCAACCTGAGCACCCTCGCTTTTCGCCTTTCCCAGGACATCGAGTGAGTCAGCCCCGCTGCAATGAACCACACTTTGCCCCGGATGCCATTTGACCTCGGTGATCACCTGCGGGATGACATCATCGGGGGTGGTCACAAAGACAAGCTCTGCGCTATCAGCTACCTCCTGTTTGCTATCGTATGATCGGCAGCCTGCGACAGCAACTGCCAGCTTATCTGCCGATGATCTAGTGCGGCTGGCCACCGCGGCCACCGGGTATCCCCTTTCGCGCAGGCGCACTGCCAGGGCAGTTCCTGTGGCCCCTGCCCCGATAAATCCCAGTCTCAGCGTCTCAATTGGACAATCGATGATTGCATTATGCATTAGACGCCACCTAAACGAACAAAGCCTTCCCGGTTAGCACCCGAGAAGGCTTTTGATTTCATCCCTGCCGTCTCGGTCATACCGGATCCAAGCGGCTTACTCGAAGATTCTATTGTTAGTCGGTTTACCACCTACCGGCTTATCGCCCGGAGGTCGATTGCCAGCAAGCTTATTATATCAGATCGATGGAGACCTGTCAATCTGCGAATTAAATCATTTGACACGTCTGCCGATTTGAAGTCTTTTGTCGGTTTCCTCGTTGCTTGAGGTGGGTTTTGCCATCTTTTTGCCAGACCCAGAGGTGGTGGTCAGGAATCAGCCAG
>QLUN01000125.1 GCA_018725455.1 Chloroflexota bacterium | reverse complement strand
GTCAACTTTTCAACAGCAGATTTATCACCATCAGATCTGTTGTCACTGGCGTACCAAACGCGTAAGTTTCCAATGGAATTGCCAATATGAACGTGTCCTCTGTTTCCAGCCTTGGCCAGAAAATCCAGAAGACGGTCATGCGATGTAATGCCAGTCCAGCCGCCCCAGTGATTAGACGGGCAGATGTGGTCATAGTCGTATGGAACCTCATCATCTGACCTTACTTCAGCGGGGTTATTTTCGATCCGATCCACATAGGAACGTTGTAGCCAGAGCAGCATGACATGCTGATAACGGTTACCATTGCCCCACCAGCGATGAAAGACGTTCATGGCTTGGCGTATGACGGGGCTGGCATCGTCTTTTATTTGAAATCTTTCCCCACCCAGCATAGGTTTTGTTATTTCACAGCCCTTGGAGATGGCCAACATTTGAAATACCTCCTTGGCGGGCAGTGGCCAAGCCACAGTTCTGTTTTCGATGACGCTGCGGTCAATCAAATGCCGGACAATCTCGCGCCCGGGAAACAGGATCTGTGAAACGTCCTCGGTATCTTTTACCGTATCTTTTATCGTATCTTTTATCCAGGAAAAAGCCCATGTGCTCGCCCTGCCAATATCCGGCAATGCAAGGTACGCATAGAGCACAAACCGCAACATTTCCTCGCGCGAGTTCGCGACGACCTGCGCAAATTGCGCGTCATTGTCCACATCCTCATTGGTTGCAGCCAGCACCCACCGGAGCAGAATTTGCAGCACGGGCCTGGAGCAAAGAATAAAGCCGTGCATGGGCAACCCAGGATCAGCCGTGCTGTTTTCAGGATTGAACTTCAAACCATCCGTCAGGGCATTTAAGGCCTTTGACAAGCGGCCAGACTGCACCAAGTGCAGAAAATTTACCAGGAACTTAGAGTTTTTGCGCAAGCTGTCAAAGTTGTCCTTGTTCGGACTCTCAAAGTCTGTCATACCCATTTCTGCAGCTACCAGCCTGACCGCAGTCATGACAATGTCCGTTGGCCCGAGCAACCGCGAAAAGCCGTTACCTGAAGCAATGGATTCGACTAGTTGAAAGGTTTCCGGTAGATGGTGTTTGATGACGGAGTAAACATAATCTGCATTACTCAACTCAGTACCACCAGTCCCTACACGCTTGAACAGCACGGCCAGCGCCGGATCGTCTCCTTCCTGCGCTTCAGACTCCGTGAAGCATTTGTCCGGAATGGCGATAAGCGCAATCTTGAGTGCAAAGAGATCATGCAAACACTCGCAAAAGCGATTCAGAGCGTTACAGGATGTGCAGTTTTCAAAATGGTGCCAGGATTTTTCGCGATGCAACTTTGCTTCCCGTAGCTTCTCAAGTACAGCATCCTTCCATTTGAGCGCGTCACGATCCATATCAAGGTAGGTCTGGATCAAATCTGTCAGTCGCATGGGGAAATGGCTGTCCCATGGAAACTGACTGTCCGTTGGTAGTGATTTTCTGGCCTCCCGCCGGTCTTGCAAAGAAAGCTTGGCATTGGGATCGGCCTTGGTGAATCCATAGGGATGGGCCGTGCTGGTAACGTGCATACGAAACAGATGTTCCGGCGCAGGCTTGTCTGCAAAATCCACCCACAATGTGCGGTTCTGCGTTTGATCTGCACTTGGATTAGGCCAGCCCAAAAGCATGGCCAGCGTTCGTTGCTGCCCATCAATGAGTGCTGCCCCACCGCCATCTGGTACGGGTTGAAGTTGCGTGCTGCCCACTCTACGGACCAGAATGGTTTTGCCATGTTTGTCGACAGCATTGAGACGGCTCAGCATCAGGCTGCCAATGGGCATGCCACGCAGCAGAGAATCCCACAGCATAATGATTTGTCTGGGTTTCCATACAGAGCCACGCTGAATCATGGGCAGCGCTACAAAATTATGTAAATCTTTACCGGCTGACCAGTCCAGCCATTCGGTAAGCCTCGGACTACTGAATCCTTCCTCAAAAAAGTTCTTAAATTTATTTTCCAAAATTACGTTTGTCATTTCTATAGTCTTCCCTTGTAAATAAAAGTCAACGAATCCCCAAACCCCCGCAGCCACCAGTCCAACATATCTGAGTCCGCCACCGTTGCTGTAATCTCATAATCGTCATCCAGATCCACCACCTGCTGATCGGCAGAAAGTGGGCATTCCACAACGTGTAGTCCGGCGCCTTTTTCAATGCGGAAACTCAAACGAATCTGCGTGCCGTCGCCATAACCAAAACGCCCATCGTCATCAAATTGTTTGAGGTCGAAATCCTTGGGACGCTCAAATGTCAGGGTGGAGGCATTGGCCGAGATGAAGCGATGCAACGCCAAGCAGCGTTCGTTGTCATATCCATCAAACCGGCAAACGAGGTACATGCGTGGCCCTTGTTGCGCCAGACCCAGTGGCATGACTTTGGAATTTTTTCTTTCACCTTCGGCATTTTTGTAATCCACGTCCAGCCACTGGTTGCCGTACAGCGCGGTGCTGACTTGCTCAAACACGTCGGGGTCAATTTTGGGCGGCAGCAGCGGCTGGCTGGTGCTGACCACGCGCACTTTGTCGAGCCATTCGCGTTCGCGCTGGGTTTTGGCCGTCTCACCCAACTGGCTGCGGGCCTGATCAAAAAAACCATTCATCGATTTCATCAATTTGCTTGGCAGCAAGCTGCCCAACTGTTGCTCCGCCAGTGTGAGCAGCAGGCATTCCTGCGGGCTCAGGCTACCAATGGTCAAACCCCTGGCTGACTCTTTCCAGCGATAGCGGTAGGGCTTGCTGCTCATGTCCCGCTCGATGCCGTAGAGGTCAGCATCACACAGGCTTTCGAGCAAACGCTGTATCGTTCTAGTCTCGCGGCTAAAACCATCATTTGCCAGTTTCTTCTGTAGCTCCGTGGCGGTGATGGTTCCACGCTTGGGGATGGAGTGCAGCAGTTCGATTGAAAGCTGCAATGTATCGTGGGGGTTCGGTCGTTTGGACATACGGAGGTGGGGCCTATAGCTTCAGGTCAGTGCGTCCTGCAAACACCTGCCACAGGCGTACCATGGCGTAGGTGTCAAGTTTGCAGTAGGCCAGCAGTTGTTGTTCGATCTGGTTTTTGCGCCCGACTGGGGTGTCGGGGTGGATGGCCTCCAGGAACGCCTCCATCGCCATACCACCGTCTTGCACGCCGTCGAGGGCGTCGTAACACAACTCCGGCACCACGGCTGGCAGCACTTTTTTGATGCTCCAACTGCCTTGTTGGCTTGGGTTGTAGTAACGTTCACGGGCAATGGGAAGCAAGTCCACCACGCGGGAGTTGATCGCCAGCAGTGCGGCACTGAATTGAGGGTAACGAGTGGCCAGTTCACTCATACGCGTTGTTTCAAACCCGGCGTTATACACGTACACCGGCCCGCTTTCACCGCAGGCAGCGATCAAGGCTTGGACGAATGACATGGCCGGATCACCACCAGAGATATCAA
>QLUN01000124.1 GCA_018725455.1 Chloroflexota bacterium | reverse complement strand
TCCATCCACACAGCGCAAGTACAGGCAGCGTTTGAACATTTTGTTTCTAAATACGGACAACCTGATAAAGGTTGGAGGTTTGATCGATAATAGGCTTAATGCGTTGTAGCGACGTATTCGTAATCAAGGGCAAGTACCGGGACATCGTGTTAGAAGAGGCCGGCAAATCTCAGCGCGAGGTCCCGGGGGCATTCTCTTTGGACGCTAACACGCTATAATCTTGAGCCTCTTCGATGATTTTCGTAGTAATATTGCCCGTTTCCTCGCCTTCCATGGAAGTTAGGTTCACAGGTCACTTTTTCATTTGCGTCGACGCTTTTAGTAAGGCATACGCTCCTAGAAGGTCGCCGTGTACCGCGATTGGTGTTTGTACAGCTCGGCATAAGCAAACACTCAACCCTCATCATTCTCCCTGAGCGACATATGTCGCAAAATCGGACTTGTGTCGCAAGCACATCAATTATATCATCCCGACTTTGACAGCCTCCCGCGAAAAAATGCGGCAATGTCCTTGTCAGCACAGAGTCTACGGCCTTGGTGCGTCGACACAAATGTGTAGGGAAACGATCATTTTTTAACGGCTGCTTAAATATTTTTCACCTCACTAGACGAAGTCTTTTCTCGGTGAAGTCGATGCCGAGAGAATCCCCAATGAGGTCTGAAATAATGGCTGGCGACCTCGGCCTAGTCACCCCGTCATGGGTTACGACCGGGGGGAGGGTCGGCGTGCCGTGTCACGCCGCTACCGGGACGCTGTAGCGCCAGCACACGGGCTGGCGACCTCGATGTGTGCCCGGCATGGGCGTTATCTCTAGGGTGGAAGTCCCGAACGGTGAAGGTAGCAGTAGCCGTAGCTTAAGGCAAGGGTGTCCGTGGTGACACGGAATCTGAAGGAAGCCGGCGGCAAACCTCTGGCCCGAGGAACACGAACCTCAAGTGAGGCTAGCGACAGATGGACGAGTCTGCGCCGTAAGACAAAGTCCTTGCTGCCAAAGTCTGTCGAGAGTACATGAGGCGGGTAGATGGAGGGAAAGATAGCGCTCTTACCCGGGGAGACCTGCCAGCGTACCGACTGAGTCGGGAACTCGCACAGCGATGCGCGACTGAGCTGGCAGGAGTCAGCAGAGGCCATAGTACCCGCTTTGCGGGGAAGGGCCGAACATGAAACGAGGTGAGCAAATGGCAAGTTCGAGGAAAGAGCAAGGACAGCAGAAAACCCTTAACAGGGGCTCCTCGCAGGAGGAAGTGGTGAATACACAGGGGACTGTGAGAGCGCAGAGCTCTTACCCGGCACAAGTCAGGCGCTACACCTGCGGGACCAAGTGGCACCGTAGTGTTTCATGAATCGCCGTATACCGAACGGTACGTACGGTGGTGTGAGAGGACGGGGGTTAATCACCCCATCCTACTCGATGGGTCCTTGGGGTACGGACCGAAGGTCGGCGTGCCGTGTCACGCCGCTACTTTGGGCGCTGTGGCGCAGGCACATGAAGGCTAGCACCTTTCTCTCTTCATTTTTTGACCGCTGCTAAAATATTTTTTACCTCGCCTAGCCGGAGCCTTTTCTTGGTGAAGTCAATACCGAGAGAGTCCCCTAAGACGTCTGAAATCTCGCTGCGGTAATCAAACAGGTAGATGTTCTCCTGCTCGTTAGAACAGGCGATGCTGTTTAGGCACTCTAGAATCTTTGCCGCCGAGAATCGGTGGGCTGTTTTTTTCTGGATTAGCCGCAGTATCACCAGTGCTAAAAAGCAAGTTAGAAAATGGGCGCCGATGCGGTCTTCTCTCGAAACATATACTGGGCGCGCCTCGAGCGTGCTCTTTGTGATGCGAAAGGTTTCTTCAATCTCCCACAGTCCACGGTAGGTTTCGATGACCTCCGCATCAGACATGTCGAGTTCGCTAGTGACAATGGCGTAGTAGCCATCGTATTTTTCTTCTTCTGCCACCCTGTCTGAATCAAATTGCGGGCGCAGTTTCGCCAGAAGTATTTCGCCTGTCTCCGTGTCAACTTCAAGATTTTTTAGGTATTTGGCCGCTCCGTAGGAGGTGGCCTTGTTGTATTTTTGCGGGTCCGCCTCTAGTGCTTTCGCTTTCTTGAGGAGTTCCTCCCGCTCCGCCCTAGCCTTGTCGGCGTACTTCTTGGCCCAGAATACCACTTGCTTTTCATACACAGTCTTCTTTGCGGTTTTGCCGCTGCTCAAGGTCACGTTAATGTCCCGGGCGATCCGTCGACTCTTCATCTTGAATTCGGCATCTTCTTTGGCTGGCCGGCCATCGGTTCCGACATAATCGTCACTGTTAAGCACGTAGTCCTTAAAGATACCGGAGCCGCCACGAACGGAGAAACTAAAGACATAGCCGTTCAGGTTTTTCCCGCCGGTCAGGTAGTAAATATTGTCGCCGGTGATAATCCCCATGTCCGCCACCACCACGACTCTCCCCGTGTCGTACTTTCTTCTGACCTCGCCGATTACCGAGCGGAAAGTCTCTTTGTCTAGCTTGTTACCGGGGAATAATTCGTAGTGAAGGGGGATACCGTCAGCGTCCATAGCCAGCCCCATTTGAACAATGGGATTGTGCCTGTTCTCCTTAGATTTGCCGAACTTACGGAACTCATCCGCCTCATCAATCTCGAAGTAAAAGTTCGTCACATCGTAGTAGATCGTCTTGGTATCTCGCCCGTACTTGGCAGCTATCTGCTCGTGCAAGTATCGCTGGCACTCATTAGATATCTTGGCAAAGTGGGAAAGAGCGCGGTACACATCTGCCAGAGAGAAGTCAAAGCGCTCAAAGTATCTGCCCTTTTCCTCGAAAGCCTTCTTCTTAGAACCCGGAGACAGCAATCTTGAGATTGTCAGCAGCATCATTATCGAGTTGGTGTTGTACTTGAAAGGCTCATGCCTGGCCTTGTTCTTAAAGAAATCGTCCAGTGAAAGCTCGTGATAGATTTTAAGGATAGCAGCATAGCCGAAGTTTTTTCGACCCTCGGCATCCATGGGCAGCGTCTCCTCCATATTTATGGTCAGAGTCAACTTCTTCTTAGCCGTATCTTCCGCAGTCATCTTACGGGCGACCTCTTTGAAGTGAGCGATGGGGTCAGCGTATTCTTTTTGCAGAACATCTAAGTAACCAAGGGATTTGATCGTCTTAGCTTTGGGCTTGCCGGTCGCCTGATCGCGATAGCCCTTTTCAATAGAAAGATAGACTCTACCATTTTCCCTAGGCGATTGTTTAAGGTTCAGGTTAGTCACCCCCCACGAACTACTAGATAGCTATAGTATAACATAACATCCTATACAATGCTATACGTTTAAAAGAAATAAAAACAAAAAAATTACCCCTTAAAGCCTTGCGCTTCAAGGGTCTCTGGCTCCTCATATCAATAAGTAGCTGTCAAACTAAACTGTACCCTAGAAAACGGACAGCACGGGTTTTAGAAACCCTTTAATTTGGACAGGCGGATTTT
>QLUN01000123.1 GCA_018725455.1 Chloroflexota bacterium | reverse complement strand
CAGGCCCTCAAGGGCGTGGTGCTACTCCGCTGAATTCCAGTATTCATATAGCCTTCATTGTCATAGCAAATGTAAATGATGTTCTCTCCCCTTTCAGCCGCTCCTGACAGCGCCTGAAATCCTATGTCGGCGGTAGCGCCATCACCGACAAAAGCCACCACATTGACCTCCCGTCCTATGTGTTGATAGTATCTCTTTATCCCGGTCAGGACGGAGGCAGTATTAGTAAATAGGGAACTCAGACACGCTAGGCGAACACCCGCCTGGGTATCCAGACCCATAAGCGTGGTGGCCAGACAACTGGGAGCGGTGAACAGGATGGTGTTCTTGCCCAGGACTCTAAGGGTAAATCTCAGGGCAAGCTCCGCGGCACAACCCGGACATAGGGTTGAACCGGGGGTTAGTTGGTCCTCCTCTTTTAGGTAGCGCTGAATGGGGTCATTCTTGATGTGACTCAACACGTGGTACGGGCAAGCTTGAACACATTTTGGTTCGCCATCACACATGTCACATTTGAATGACTTATATGTTACCGGGTCGCGGTAGATCCCCCCATAGAGACAGGCCAGGGCACACATTCCGCAGCCAACGCACTTGCTCTCGTCGATACGAACCACACCGTCAAGCTGACTCCTCTCGATTGCCCCGGCAAGGCATACCTGCTGACACCTCGGTTGGCTGCACTGGATACAGGTCACCGCCCCATGAAAGTTGGCCTGAGGAACGTGGAGCGCTCTTATTCTGACTATGTTGCCGTTGCTCCCACCCTTCTCCTTAGCACAGGCTTGCTCACAAGCGGAACAATCCGGGGGGCACTTCCCGTATTCAATTCTCAAGGTATCATATAATGGAGCCATCTTTCTCCCTTCCCATTTATTATACTGAGCTAGCCTCCTGGTGTTCAGTCTCCAGCATCAGCCAGCGGCTTATTTGCGCGGGTGCTTGAAAAAGGAGTTTCTCATAAGAAGCTACCTTTACCCTCCTGGTGATGAGGTGCTAAAAAACACCAGGGTCCACGTCAAGATTCAGAAACGCGGCCCCTACGAGCCTATCACCGTTAAAGGTCAGTTTCTTGAATTGTTTTCTCTCCTCATCCTTCTCCATCAAGACCTGACCATCATTACCCACTGCCATTCCGATGGACAGAGCACGATGACCAAGGAGGTTAAAAACATTCATGGAGAGCCATCCTTCATCGGTGATTGTCTTGCCGGCCATATTGGAGCCGGCGGCCCGGCCCTGGCTAACGGCGCTAGGAAGGATAAGTCCCAGTCCCAGTCCGCCGGTGAAGAACTCCGGCGCCTCGGCTACGTCACCAGCGGCATAGATATCTTCAATGTTGGTCCTCATCCTCGAGTCAACCACCACCCCGTCATTCAACTTAATGCCGGTTCCGGCAAGTAATGAGGTCACCGGTTTCACCCCCAGGGCGATGACCAGGATGTCGGCATCAAGGCAAGTGCCATCAGGGAGGGCAATTTCGACCCTCTCCCCGGTCCTTCGGAGTTCATCTATGACCTGCCCCTTGTAGATATCGGCTCCGCTATTGGCGAGTATCTTCTCAATGATATCTCCCGCATCTTGATCAAAGTATCGACGAAGAACCCGGCTCCTTACTATTATCTTGACCCTGTAGCCGGCTTCCAGAAGAGCCACCGCCAGCGCGGTTGCTACCAATCCCCCGCCATAAATAGCAACATCCTTGCTGTTGAGCAGCCGTTGTTGAAGCAAGTGGTAATCTTCCAGAGTGTGGAAGACCAGAGGCGAGGCTTCCTCCAGTCCTCTTATATCGGACTTGATTGGCTCTGACCCTGAGGCAATAAGAAGGCGGTCATAGCTCTCGCTGCCGCCATCCTTGTAAGTGAGTCGTTTCTCTTCGGGGTGAACCCTGGCCACCTCCTTGCCCCTGATCAGATCGTACCCCATCTCAGATAGATAGTCTTCATCGGCCAGCCAGAGGTCAGACTCCTTCATCTTGCCAGAGATCAGATAAGGCAGAGCAGCTATGGAGTAAGGTAAGTGTTTCTCTTTAGTTATTAGTACGATCTCATCCTCGGGGGACAGGCTCCGAATCTCTTGCGCTGCAGCCAGGCCGGCGGCACCACAACCTATGATTAGATGTTTTCTCTTCAACGCCTTCTTCTTACTCCAAACTGAGCCAGGTAACCTTCTTATAAGGTTTACCCTCGGCAACTGATTGAGTGATGGATATAGCCCGGGCAATGTGCTCCATGGTTATATCTGAACCGGACAGGCCATCGATGAAATCAACCATCGGTATACGGGCATCTAAATCAGCAAAGGCGGCTCTTAACTCGACGAAAACGCTTCCACAGCCCCAGCCAAAAGAGACATTTCTCTCTATTATACCCACCGCCTTCTTCCCACGAAGGGCATTGACCAGTCTTTCTGCGGGAAATGGACTGAGCATCCTGAGCTTGATCAAGCCCACCTTTAGCCCCTCATCCCGTTTCTGGTCAACAACAACCTTAACCGTCCCGGCGCAACTGCCCATAGCCAGCAAGACTATGTCAGCATCTTCAGACCTGTATTCTTCGATCTGCCCCCCATAGCTTCGGCCAAAGATCTGCTGAAACTCCGTTTCTATTTCTTCAATCCTTGCTTTAGCCCGCTGGGCGGCGGCGAGATGTTTATATCGGTATTCGGTAGTTATAATGCCCCTACTATAGACAGAGGCGGTCATTGGTGTTTCGGGGTCAATACGAGGATTCATCTCCAGCGGCGGTAGAAACTGGTCTACCTTCTCCTGCTCGGGAATCTCCACCGGCTCTGACAGGTAGGAAAGGTAAAAACCAGTGTAGCATACGCTAACCGGGAGGAGGATCTGAGGGTCTTCGGCTAACCTATAAGCCATTATTATCGTATCCAGTATCTCCTGACATGATTCCACATGAATCTGGATCCATCCGGTATCTTTTACCAGGATAGCATCCTGGTCGCCTGCGGTAACCCCTTGAGGCGCGTTCGTTTCTCTAGTGGCAAGGGTCATCACTATGGGGAGTCGCAACGTTGCGGCATCGGCATATGCCTCATACATGAAGAGTAGCCCCTGGGATGCAGTGGCAGTAAATGTCCGACCCCCGGCTAGCGAGGCGCCTATGAGGGCACTCATCGAAGAATGCTCGCTCTCAACTGCGAGCATCTCTGCCTTCAATGAGCCATCTGCCTTGAAGTGGTAAAGGTGGTCCAGGACTGATGACATGGGCGTTATAGGGTAAGCAGCGATAACATCTGGCTGACACAGCAATACACCGTGGGCGACGGCTTCATTGCCCTCTAGAAGCTTCAGTGCCGGTCTGGATTTGGACTCTACCTTCATGCTGTTTCCTCCCTTATCATGGCTATAGCCATCACAGGGCACTCTGCGGCACACAGACCGCACCCTTTACAATAATCCACATTTGCTTCAAAGTAAACTCCTTTATCCTCAATGCACCCTGTCGGACAGAAAAGGTAGCAGCCCCCACAATGA
>QLUN01000122.1 GCA_018725455.1 Chloroflexota bacterium | reverse complement strand
GGTGAAAATCCCTTCCCCTTCTTCAGTTCGGACTATAACGGTTGACCATCCCTCCGGAGAGCCATCGCTTCCAACTGATATGTCTGCCAGCTCGCAGGCGAAATCCTCGCAAACCAGGCAGTGTTTCGGGACACAACTCTTTACCTCCGTTATGGGAAAGGATAATTTCCTCCCACCAGCATATATATCAAACTCATCAGAGACGCTGAACTTATCTATCTCTCCAATATCCAGCCCTTTCCCCCGCACCTTCTCTACGATGCCGTAATAATCGTAATTCTCGCGGCAAAGCAAGCCCACCGTAAATCTCACCACCGATGCCAGCGGCAGGTTGCGATGCTGCAGATATCTTAAAGAGCGGATATGACACGGTGAACCCACAAGGCAGATTCTGCTGAGCCCGTGATCCACAGCCGCAGCTCTAAGTTCCTTCAGCAACGGGACGGTCCCGTACTTGGTCATTGCCGAAGCGATAATTTCTCCTTTGGTTTTTGCCGTATAGGCTACGGGCATCCATCCATTGCTTCCAACAACTATAGCCCCATCAATGAGGTTTTCTCCCAAGGCGTAGGTCAGGAGCGAGGTTACGATCCCCCCATCCTGACAGGCCCTATTTTGCTCTCCCGCCCTTGCCGCCAGAGCGCGCTTGTATATCCCGATGCTCTCCTTTTCTCCCCAACCCAAAATGCCCCGCTCTATATCGCCCATCAACCCCTGCCGGAGCATATAGCAGGCATCGTAACAGGTGGTACACCTCACGCAGTCCAGTGCCCTCCTGGGCCTCTGCGGCTTTCCCTCAATGAACTTGATATGGAAAGTGGGGCAGGCCAGAATGCATGCCCCACAAGAGGTGCAGATACCGGTGTCTATTACCTTTGCTTCTAGATCCTCGTAACTTGACATCTATCCTTGCAATATCGAGAAGGATGCTACTGCGCTCCAACTTTCATCTTCGCTACTTCCTCTTCCCTGAGTTGCCGCTTGAAAAGCTTCTCCGTAACGGTGAGCGGCAGCTCTTTGCGAAACTCCACGAGCCTGGGAACCGCATAGGGGGGCAGTTTCTCCTTGCAGTGGCTGATTATATCATCGGCAGTGACTTTCCCCTCGTGCTCCTGCTTCAGTTTTATGAAGGCCTTTATCCTTTCGCTGCCCGGACGTTCGGGGTCGGGAATTCCAATTGCCGCAGCATCAGCGACCGCCGGATGTTCATATAGCACATCATCAACCAGCCGGGTATAGACCTTATATCCAGAGACATTTGCCATGTCCTTGACTCGGTCCGTGATGTAAAAGTAGCCCTCATCGTCCATTCTCACCACGTCACCGGTGGGAAGCCACCCATCCACCAGTCCTTTGCCGGGCTCGGGCCAGTAGCCTTTCATAATCTGGGGACCACGAACATATAACTCGCCCTCTTTCCCCGCGGGTGCCTCCTCGCCCGTCTCCAGGTCCACGATTCTGACCTCCGTATCCGGCAGTGGCACCCCTATCGAGCCGAACTTCTCCGAAGCCATAAAGCCGGTGATCTTGGCGAAAGACGAGAGATTCATGTGAGTGCTGCCGCCAGTTTCCGTGAGACCATAAGTCTCGATTATGGGCACCCCCGTTTGCTGTCTGAATTTCTGAGCAACCTCTGGGGCGAGGGCGGCTGTAGTTGACATGAACATAGTGTTTATTCTTCCAAGCCCTTTTAATATCAGCCGGGTGTATTGAGTTGGCACGCAGGCGCACAGAAACGGACGATATTTTGTCAGCATCTGCGAGAGCGCCTCGGTATCCCTGGGATCCAGAAGGAAGTACATCTTAAGACCCCAGTAAACAGCAAAATGCATCGTGCAATGGCCGTAGGTGTGAAAAAGCGGGATGGGCATCAGTACCGCGGTCTTCCCCCTGATTCCCACTTTCAAAGGCTCATAAGCCCATGCGACCTGGGTCACCGCCGCCACCCGGTTGTAATGAGTCACCATTACACCCTTGGGCAATCCGGTAGCACCCCCGGTGAACACAAGAATTGCCACATCTTCCATCGGGTTGATCACCACCTCTGGCGGCCTGGGCTGGTGACCGGCTATCAAATCACGAAATTGATAGGTGTTCGGTGTCTGCCTTAATTCCGGCTTCTCCAGGGAATAATCCATGAGAGAGGTAAGGATCACATTCTTGATCCTGGTCTTGCCTTTTATGAACTCGACCAGTTCAAGGGATTCCTCGGCGCAGATTATGGTCTCCGCTCCGGACTCGCCAATCTCGTAGATCAAATCAGCGGCTTTATGCAGCACACTGCATGGGACATGGGCCGCTCCCGCCTTAAGTATCCCAAAATCGCTTATCACAAACTGGGGACAATTGGGAAGGATAGTTGCTACTCTGTCGCCCTTTCTCACGCCCAGGCCGGCAAGGGCCGCTGCCAGCCGGTCTGCCTCAAGCTTCAACTCCTCATAACTTATCTCATTCCCCAGGTAAGAACAGGCCGATTTATCGGGATACTCCGCGGCCGTAGCATCCAGAAGGCTGTGGAGAGTCATCCTGGGGTAGGGCTCCTTTGTCTGCGGGAGTTTGTACGGCCCTAATCTGTAATGCTTAAGCCAGGGCTTCTCAGCGACGGAAACCATAATCCTTGCCCCCCTCTATATCTTACCGATTATATCATCCAGCCCCAGCTCTTTGAGCTTTTCCGGGGTTGGCTTGCCGGTTTCCTTGTCCCATCCGCGGAATTCGTAGTAGGCATCCAGCATCTCATCCAGCTTCTCCACTGTATGCCCTTTCGCTACACCTTCGGGCATCGGGTCTTCCAACAAGCGTTTGGGAAGGGTATCATCAGCCCTGGTCAACCCCTCTCTCACGTTGAAGGCTCTTGCCAGATTGTAAATCCTCTCTCCAAGCCTTCTGAAATCACCGACATCGAATTCCCATCCCACGCAATTGGCTATCATGTCGGCCCAGTCTTCCGCAGTTAGCGCCATCCCCATGAACTTACATGTCCCCATGGCATCGAAAACGGTGTTGGCGTCCTCCAAATCCTTGACAACCCTGGTCTCGGCCGGGTTTTCCACGAGAGGGTCTTCGATCTTGCTCTCTTCTACGATAAGTAGGGGAACATCCATGAAGGCGGGGCCTTCGACGTAAGATGTTATATGGTCACCTCCCCGATTCGCAGTGGCAAATGACAATCCACAGATCTTGGCAGCTCTGGGGTCATAGGCCGGCAGCTCCAGGCCTTTAACATGCATAGCAAATCTTTCGGTTCCCTTACCCAGCCTTTCAGCCATCCTTCTTGTCCCTTCCGCCAGTAAATTGCCGATCCCCTCCTTCCTCGCAATCTTGTGTATCAGCCAGATGACGACATCGGCGTCTCCAAATTTCAACTCCAGTCCATCGGTTTCCGATTTCGTTAATACTCCCCTCTGGTAACATTCCGTGGCGAAAGCTATCACACTGCCGGCCGAAATTACATCCAGGCCATAGTCATCACACAGGTTATGCGCCATCGTGATCGCATCCAGGCTTTC
>QLUN01000121.1 GCA_018725455.1 Chloroflexota bacterium | reverse complement strand
TGGAGCTAATCGCGGGATAAATTCATCTTCCTCCTCATCATTCACAACAGATTCGATATACCCTTCAACCGCCTCCCGTAGGTTCTTCTTCGCACTTTCTAATGTATCCACTCATTTGCATCTATTCTCTCGCACCCGGCTTCAATAGCTCGAGACATAGCTTGTATGTCATCAAGTTCTATAAGGCCCGCGAAATGAGCAAGTTGCTTGCCGGGGACTCCTTGGGATGCCGAGGGCACCAGCGCCTGTGTGAAGTCGAGCACCCGCTGCTGGAGATCAAGCGGAAGCTGGTCAATGTGCTTCATGATCTGCTGAACGATCACTGAACTGGTCGCCATCTTTACCTCCTTGTTCAAGGTTCAAGGCTTAACATCGTTGACACTTTTTAGTACATTAAACGTCCTTTGAAAATTTGAGTTAGATCAGTTTCTTTAGCATCTTCTACCGCTTTTTTCTCGAGGGGGTCAGCGGGGAAAATGTCAAAGCGTAATCTTTTATTAACTTTTTTTCTTTTAGTTCATTTAAAACTTTGATTGCATTCTTCATAGTTCTAATTGTCTTTCCATTTTACCACCAATCGATAAATTTTATCAACCCAGATAATGCATGAACGACTATTTGGTCTTTAAAACCACTATCTAAAGTGTCTCCTTTCAGTTACAATAGTAGCAGAGAATGAGTTGCACCAAAAAGGTGCAAGATAGGAGACACCATGAACAGAATAACAGCCAGAGAAAAGGTGGTCAACGATGGTGAAGTTGAGACACAGTGAAGGGATGATGGGATATGGAAAAGAGAGGGCGGAAGTGAGTACTGAACCTCTGGCAAGATTACCCCTGGCAGGACGAATATCGAAAAGCTGAGACCGACAATATCTGGGACTCCCAGGGAGAGGTCTATCTTCTTTACTGAGGTGGAATTGTGGCGACCATAAAAATCCCGTATGGGAGAGGTTTTGTCGATTTGGCGGTCGAGGACCGCAACCTGCGAGGGGTACTAGAGTCGAGGGCCCATCACGCAAAAGCCACAGAAGATCAGTCGACCATTGTCAGCCAGGCACTAGAGAACCCCATAGCCTCACCTCGGCTCTGCGAGCTGGCCAAGGGCAAGCCCAAGGTGGTCGTAATCACCAGTGACCACACTAGACCAGTGCCAAGTAAGATAACCCTGCCGCTCTTACTAGATGAAATTAGGCGCGGCAACCCCAAGGCCGACATTACTATCTTGATCGCCACAGGATTCCACCGTCTCACTACCCCCGAAGAAATGATCAACAAATTCGGTGAGCACATTGTACGCCACGAAAAATTGGTCAATCATGATTGCCGTGATGAGCACAGCCTGGTTCATGTGGGCGTGCTCCCTTCAAATGGGCAGCTGATACTCAATAGGCTGGCGATGGAAGCCGACCTCTTGGTGGCCGAAGGCTTTATTGAGCCTCATTTTTTTGCCGGGTTCTCCGGTGGCCGCAAGAGTGTCCTGCCAGGCGTGGCCTCGACAACCACCGTCCTAGCCAACCACTGTGCAAAATTCATCGCCAGTGATTTTGCGCGGGCAGGGGTTTTAGAGAACAACCCCATTCACATCGACATGCTCTATGCTGCCAAAGCTGCCAAATTGGCTTTTATTTTGAATGTGGTCATCGACGCCGACAAAAAAGTCGTTAAGGCCTTTGCCGGAGACATGGAGAAGGCCCACCAAAAGGGGTGTGAATTTGTCACCGCGATGGCCAGCGTGGTGGCGATACCGTCTGATATATCTATCACTTCAAACGGCGGGTACCCTTTAGACCAAAACATCTACCAAGCGGTGAAGGGCATGACCGCGGCTGAAGCAACACTAAAGGAGGGAGGCGTGGTCATCATTGCCGCCGCGTGCAATGATGGTCACGGCGGGCAGGATTTTTACGAAACCTTTCTGAAATATCCTACCGCACGAGCGATTTTTGACGAAATAATGCAAATCCCTATGGAAAGCACCATCCCCGACCAATGGGAGTCACAAATTTTGGCCCGCATACTCATCAAACACAAGGTAATTCTTGTTACCGACCAGTGTGACCCCAAGACAATAACCGACATGCATATGATCCATGCCTACACTCTCGAAGAAGGCCTGCAATTGGCCTATCAAATCAAGGGTAGTGACGCCTCGGTCACCGTGGTGCCAGATGGGGTCTCGGTTATCGTGCGAGCATGACATCCGCTACTCCCCGCCACAATAACGCCCAGGCCTGTATGCATGTCACGTCATAGCCCAAAAACGCTATGCGGACACTCATCTGACAGGCCTGGGCTTTTTCTAATCCGTTATCTGGCCTCGCACCTGCTGTCGCGCACGTGTAAGCTTCTTATAAAAGACTGGCCGGCCTTGTTCGGTGCCGAACGGGATGGAAAGCTCAAGTTCTCCCTCAGCAATGCTCCGGTTGATAAACCCAAAGCACAGCTGCACCGGGCGGCGACCCTGCGCTGGCCAATCGAGCAGTGCTTCCAGGAGTGTAAAAGTTACCTCGGGATGGGGCACTGCGAGGCCCGTTCCTGGAAAGCCTGGCACCGCTATATCCTTTTTTTGCTGATTGCCCATCTTTTCATATTGGAGGTGCGCCAGCACTTTAAAAAAACGGGAGAGCCGGTGCTGACGATGCCCCAAGCCCGGAGACTGATCATTGCCGCTTTGTCCGGTGATGATAAGACGGTTAAAAAAACTCTCAAGGTTGTCAAAGAGCTTTTGCGAAAACTACGCTGTAGTGCTATTTACTCCTATTAACTACATTCCACTTTATGTATATTAATCGGTATTGACATCCAAAACGCCATGTAGTATCCTGAGTATGGGAAAAGCAATTTCCTATAACTGCAAAAAATGACACGAAAACGAAGCTACGGGCATAATTAGTGTTACACTTTATAGTGGTATCTGAAGGGAGCGAGCGTTTTTGTCCAAGCCGGAGCCTGTCCTTAAGGAAACACTGGCTGTTGGCGGCATGACCTGTGCCGCCTGTGCGGCAGGGATTGAAAAGGCCTTGCGGAAAACGGCAGGTGTCCAGGATGCTGTTGTCAACTTTGCCGCCGAAAAGGTGACGGTCAGCTATGACCCTGTTCTGACCGGGCCGGAGAAATTCCGGGAAATTATTGTAGATCTCGGCTACAGCGTCAGGGAAGCCGAAACTGCCGACGCTCCTGCCGATGATATGCGTGAGCGGCGGGAACGGGAGGAACTGGCGGCCAGAAAACGGGTAGTCATTTTTGCCATATCGGTGACGATTCTGACGGAACTTGCCATGCTGCTGGAATATACTCATAAGTTACATCTCCCGGCTCACAACTGGGTAATGTTTCTTGCGGCCACGCCGATAGTTTTTTGGGCGGGGCTGCCCACCCACCGCGGCGCCTGGCGCTCTGTCAGGCACGGCAGCGCCAACATGGATGTTCTTATCTCGCTGGGAACATTGGCTGCTTATGCCTGGGGGCTGGTAGCCTTTGTTCGTCCCTATACCGTTTCTTTCATGGGTAT